>DASVVZ010000166.1:0-18845 GCA_036389875.1 Pyrinomonadaceae bacterium | reverse complement strand
TGATACTTGAGGATTTATGAGGATTAAGTTAGTTGGTCGGGTGACTGCCTAAATCACCCGACCGCCTTAGAAGTCCTTCGCGCCTGCCCTAGGAAAGTAAGCGCGTCGGCTCGGTTATTCACTGTGGAAATACTACTATTTCCAATACTTTATGTCAAGACGGGCGCGTTAACCCCCCCCGTCTCTCGCCTTCTGCCCTTTATTCGAGGGCCACCATCCATTTAAGTCATTTTGTTTTATGAGTGCCGTCAGGCTCCGGGTTATTCACTTTGGGAGGTGCGTTCTGTAGTGACGGCTACAAGCGCACGACTTTCCCAGCAAAAAAGGTAGAGAACAATGGAAACGACAGAACCTGCGGGAATGCCTAACCCGCGCAAACAGCCTCTCAAGCGAGAGGGCGAGCCAGCATTCGTGACTGAGTACGTGCATTATCGAACTCGGAAGTTGATGCGGGCGCGTGATTACGGCTACAAAGCGTGGCCTTTCGGTAATCGCCGTAAGAAGCGATAGCCATGAGCGGGGGCACGAACTCTTTTGTAAGTGCCTCTAAATAAAAGCCCCGCAGGTGCACTAACACCCGCGAGGCCGTTAGACCCTAACGCGATTGCTCACGTCAAGTCTAGACACCTTCATTGTGAGTCAATCGCCAACGAAAGGCAAGGACACAATGAGCCTACGAGAAGCTAAAGGTCGCCAGATAGCAGACCGTGTAAAGATAGTTAAAGAAGGAAACCTGTACTTAGTTCCGAGCCAGAGCGGTAGAGGCCGCTATAGGGTTCGCCCTGATCTGCCTTACTGCTCTTGTCCAGACTTTGATTTTAGACGCCAGCCTTGCAAGCATATCTATGCCGTTCAAATCACTGTAGAGAAGACAGAGACAACTAAAACCAGTGTGGTAGAGAACGGCAAGACTACCGTTACAGAGACAACCAAAGTAGAGCGTAAAACCTACCGCCAGGAATGGCCTGCTTATAACAAAGCACAGACAAACGAAAAGAGACTCTTCCTTTATCTGCTTAACCAACTCTGTCAGGGCGTAGGGGAACCCGCACAGTTGAACGGACGCCCGCGCCTACCTTTGGAAGATATAATTTTCGCTATGGCCTACAAGGTCTATAGCACAGTCTCAGGCCGTCGCTTTCAATCGGACTTGAAAGATGCTCACGCTAAAGGCTACCTCTCGCAAGTCCCTAGCTATAACAGTATGTTCGACTACTTCAACTCTGAGATGCTTACCTCTTACCTTCAAATGCTTATAGAGGAAAGCAGCCTGCCTCTCGCATCCATAGAGAATGACTTTGCTGTTGACTCTTCTGGACTCTCTACGTGCCGCTTCGTGCAATGGAATCGCGCTAAATACTTCGACAATGAGTTAATAGAAAGAAAGGAATGGATAAAGGTTCATTTAATGTGCGGAGTTAAAACCAACGTGGTGACTTCTGTTGAGATAACAGACCGCTACGCTGGCGACGCTCCGCAGTTTCCTGCTCTTGTTGAGAGAACCGCACAGGGCTTTCTAATGAATGAAGTCTCTGCGGATAAGGCTTATCTTTCGACTACTAATCTAAAGGCTGTGACGGATAACAACGCGATGCCTTATATCCCTTTCAAGTCTAATAGCACAGGAAAGAGCAGAACGAATAAGCAATCTGCTTTGTGGAAACAGATGTATCACTACTTCTCTTACAATCAAGAGCGATTCATGAAGCAGTATCACAAACGCTCTAATGTAGAGACTACCTTTCACATGATTAAGTCTAAGTTCGGGGATGCTCTGAGAAGCAAGACCCGCCGCGCACAGATAAATGAGGCTTTATGTAAGGTTCTTTGCCACAATATATGTTGCTTAATCCAAGCCATGTATGAACTCGGATTAAAGCCTAAGTTCTACGCTGAGGCTGCCTAGTAAACCCCAAGCCCTTATAAAGCAACAAATAGATGGGATAGTGGGATGTATCACTATCCCATTGACTATATCTACCAAAAGGTAGAAAATGAAGCTGTTACCCCATCATGGGGTACTTTCGGACTGACAGTCTGAAAGTTACAGTGCAACGCTGATGAAGGGTTCTGGTCGGTGTGGAGGCGTTGCCCGGCTGGTCGCCGTTAAGGCTAAGATTAGCCGTTTGACAAATATTGTGGCGTAAATCTTGGCCCTTCTTATCTTTATAATGGAGCGGCCGGAGGTGTATCTGTCGTTAAAAGCAACGCCGCAGAAAAGATTCGGCTCATAGGGAAGCCAATATCCACACGTGTAAATTCAGAACATCCCTTGATAATCATGACCTAAGTGTACAAGGTAATTGCTTGTGCTGACTGCCAGACTGGTTCTGGAAAGAGGCAGGCCAAGCCCTTTGTGTATTTTGGTAGATTAAACTAATAAGGCCGCTTGGGGAATAGGTTGGCAGCCGCGCCCCAAGCAGCCTTTAACCGTCTCCCAAAAGGAGAGTTGGTATGTCTAGTATTGTAGAGTATAGCTACGAATACGACAATGGGCATCTCTCTGAAGAAGAAGCCCTTGAAAAGTATAGTAGGGAGAAAGCGAATCACCCTAACGCCATTGTTATAATAGATGACCTAGATTGTGGTCACTTAGAAGTTGAAGTGTATGAAACGGAAAGGGAGAAGCAGGCTTTTTACCGCAAGAAACTCGCTGAATATTTTGATAACGTGTGGGATGCATTTAAGAAATGATTGAAGGCGACCCGCAAGATAAACCAAGTCCGCCAAATACCGAAGCGTCATCCTCACCTACGCCTGTTTCTCCGCCTGTAGAAGATAAGTTAGAAGCTGTAATCCGAGACCTTCCAGAGCCAAAACAAGAGCAACTTCGGACTACTCTTCGTGAGACATTCATGGCTTTTGTGGAGAGGTCTGCCGGGCCGCGAATAGATGCCGAAACAGCCCGAATCTTAGCCTCTAGTGCTGATAAAGATAACGAGAATAGATTTAAGTATCTTAGCCAAAAGCAAAAAGATGCTGCTGACGCTAGCTTGCGCGAACATGAACTTGAAAAAATAAAGCATCAAGATAGGGTTAAAATCTTTTGGCCTATTTTAATTACAGTTCTAGTTGCTACTGTAGGCTGTTTAGCTGTAGGTATTTATCTTGCTGCAACGGGACGTGAGATGCTTGGAACAGGACTTATCACAGGAACAGCCTTCGCGGTCGCTGGGTATTTAGCTGGGGTAGGCACATCTGACTTCTTCAAAGAAAATTAACCCTTCCATTATTCTGCCCAAAAACTCAGACAGAATCAGACCTTTTTAGACAAAGCCACCCTGCCCGAAAACCTACCCGCCCGCCCGAAAACTGCTTAAACCTTGGAGGCTATTCGGGCAAAGCCCATCCCATGGGCTTTGCCCCTAAAGTCTGTTTTGACCACAAAGTATTAAGCTTGACCATAAAGTCGGCAAAACAAAAATCCCAATAGATGAACCCTATTATGAATCAGGTTCATCTATTGGAATGAAGTTTAGATATTGATGAAAAAGCTTGGTGGTTTATTTCCAGCTTGGAGGGCAGACAAGCTGATTCCCACTAGGAAGAGTATAGGGGTCGTCTAAGAGGCTTGCTTGGAGGTGCTTTTCTCTCATCTTATAGTGAAAATCGGCAGTTTTCTTAAAGTCCTCAGAAGCCTTACCTATAGGAATAACCACTCCTACTTTCTTTTCAGGAAACTTGCTTTGAACTAATCTTACAGCGGGAAGCTGGTCAGTATCGCCAGAGATAATAATAACCTTGTCATACTGATTTTCTACAGCAAACTGAAATAGGGTTACGGCTATATTTACATCAGTTTGTTTCTCTTCATGAGTAGGGAAAAGCTTGTGGCATAGCGTACAGCGTTTCTTTTTGTCCTTGAACTCTCCATAAATTACCTGAACGCCCTCATTTTCTAACGCTGCAATATAAGTCTGATGGCGTGATACTTTGCTCGGATTCCAGTACGCTAGAGCAGTAAAATAATAGACGCCCTCAATAGTATCCCCCGGCTCTATCGCGTAGCATTCTGCTAGCTTTGCCAGGTTAAGCCATTTGTATTTTCTATATCTAAGGGGATTATCAGGCCGTTTATGCACAGGGCTGAAATCTAAGGCGTGATAAAGGTTAAAACCATCGATGAGGACAATGATTCTACTCATTCTAGGCGAAACTTAGCTCAAATTTGCAAAAGAAAACCCGGCCCCCTTTCAGGAGCCGGGGGCCAGCGGGCCGTGTAACCGACCCACTGGGATGATTCGTGATTAAGATGCTAGCATCAATTTTCCGGTTGTCAAGGTTTTTGTGACTTAAATTATTGAGTTACAAGGGGTTACTCCACCCCATGACATTATCACTCTCACCCATGAGAGCCTACACCCATACATACTATTGACCCCCACACCTCAGGGGGTGTATAGTCCCCTCACGGGAGGGTATAAAAATGAGTCAAAACGGTCGTGTTGACGAAATAGCATTGATTCAGTCTTGGCTCGAAGAAGCAGAGCGCGAGTATGAAGCTGCACAGCGAGAATTACAGCGCCTAGAAGCACTAGTACAAGATAAAGGCGCAGAAGTTAATGGTTACAGGAAGGCGCTTGAAGCTCGAAGACGAAGACTTGCGTCAATAAACCCATCTGAAAACACGCAAACGGTTGGGGAAAATAAAGCCGAACTTAAAGACGATTTTATTTATCAACTCCCAACTGCTATTGACCAAATGATTTATATCGTTAGAAAAAATGACTCAGAAGGAATAACCCCTCCTGAAATTTTGAGCGCCTTTAGAAAGGCAGGACTCCCCATACGGAATAATTATCTTTATACCGCTTTAGGGAGAATGTTAGAAAAAGGAAGATTAAAAAAGGTAGGATATAAGTACTACCTATCAGAAAGGGAAAAAGCACGAACGGCCAGTGACCAAAGCCTGCTAGAGCCTAATCACTGACCGTCCATTCTATGTGGAGAGGTGGCAGAGTCGGTAATGCACCGGTCTCCTAAACCGAGGTCACGGCGGTAACGCGCCGCGCGCGGGTTCGAGTCCCGCCCTCTCCGCTAGTTTTTCCAACTTCACCCAGTTATCTCCTAAATAACAGGGTGTTTAGCTATTTGTGTTTATACCATAGCTCTTTGAAAATGTCCACCTAGAAATCAGCTAATCCTTTACCCTTTGACTTGGGTTAAGCCTAGTATTTTCAAGGAATTAGCTTGATTTTAGAGGTGAAACATTGTATCATGCATGCATCTTCGAGGGGTAAAAATAATGGCCTAGCCGAGCGCGCCAACGCCCAGCTAGACCTTTTCAACCACAGCGTGTGCGACCACACTGTAGCTGCAAAACTATTGTGTACGCATCACGCACCAAAGACAAGGTGCATGATGAATCCAACTCCAAAGCCTACTTATTCTCAAGAATGGTCTGCCTATAATCAGGCTCAAACCAACGAAAAAGCGAAGTTCTTAGAACTACTCTTTGAACTCTGCAAACTCATTATCGAACCGCCTCAAGGAATGGGACGGCCCCGCGCTCCGCTCGCAGATTTAATCTTCGCTTCATGCCTCAAGATTTATAGCGGCCTATCAGGTCGTCGTAATCAATCGGACTTGCGCGAAGCTCTCCAACGTGGCTACCTATCAAGGCCCGTTCACTACAATACAATCTCAAAATATCTTGAGAGAGAAGACCTAACAGGTTATCTAAAAGACCTAATCGTAGAATCATCCTTACCTCTGAAGGATGTAGAACTGGACTTTGCAGTAGATAGTTCCGGCTGCTCTACAGGCGTCTATCAAAAGTGGGTACATGCCAAGTGGGGCAAAGCTCAGACCATCAAGAAAGAGGACTGGATAAAAGTCCATATCATGTGCGGCGTGAAAACCAACATCATCACGGCTATAGAAGTCACTCACGCTCATGCTGGCGATAGTCCACAGTTCGGCCCGCTAGTCGAAAAGACTTCTGAGAACTTTCTGATGAATAGCGTCTGTGCTGATAAAGCCTATTCAAGTTCAAAGAACCTACAGCTAACATTAGTTAAGGGGGCGCAGCCTTACATAGCTTTCAAATCCAACGCCACGGCCAACTCTCCGAGTAACCGTCAAACCTCAGTCTGGAAAAGAATGTTCCATCTATATTCCTATAATCAGGCTGAGTTCATGCGCCATTATCACAAGCGTTCAAATGTTGAGACAACGTTCTCAATGATAAAGCGAAAGTTCGGAGAGCGGTTAAGAGCAAAGACGCCTACCGCTCAAGTAAATGAAGTGCTTTGTAAAGTGTTGGCTCATAACCTTTGTTGCGTTATACAATCTATGTATGAACTCGGAATAGAGCCTCAGTTCTGGAGCGAATAATCATGCCTATATTCCCTCTAATAATAATCTTGGCAACCGCCGCACTCTGCTTCTTTTTAGTTATCAATCGGCGCACGCGGGATTTTCTCTCTAAATCAGGCATGGCATCACCCTTTTACAGCAAAGAGCAGAAGGAAGCCAATGTAACAATGGCTATAGGCTTTCTGATTATCTTCGGCCTCCTATTTTTAGCTGTAGCAATCTTTATCATCGCAGAATCAATTAGAGGTTAAAGGCTACTTTGTGGTCAGAATCCTCACTTGACCACAAAGTCCCTCTAATCTCCGACTTTATGGGCAAAGCCCATCCCATGGGCTTTGCCTAAAAAGGTCTGATTCTGTCCGAGTTTTTGGGCAGGATATTCCCTTTTTGGGCAACCGTCCGACTTGTAGACACAAAAAGACCGCCAGAATAGGGGATATTCTGACGGCCAATGCTCATAGCGCCTGCCTCTTGCCTATATTGGAGGGGTAAGAACGGGCTTTACCTGCTAGAGGCGATAACGATACTCCCAATAAAGTAATGAATCCGTGCGTTGCCACACATACAGGACTTTTGAGAAGCCCGTTAAAAAGAACAAGACTGTCGAACCCTCGCCGCTCGACAGTCTTGCTTACTTTCTAAATTCCAGTTTAGGGGAATATAGTTAGTAAAAAGACCTTACGCTCTTATGACTTTTTAGGCAAGGTAAATAGTTTTTGGGCAAAAGCCGATTTTAGCCCCTTTTTAGGCAAAGCCCATCCCATGGGCTTTGTTTCAAAAGTAGATAGCTTGTTTCAAAAGTCGTAGAATGCTTCCCACCCGGTTAATTCGGTCGTTAGACAGCTATTTGTATAGAATTGGGAGGCAGTATGAAGACCAATTTTAAGCCTTCAAGGATTATCTTATCTGTAACCCTCTCGTTTTTATTTACTGTTCCTAACACTTCTCAAACTGTGTTTCCCAGCCAGACTCCTCTACTTGAATTTGTTTCCTTTTATGGCATCATGGGTGGCAGACAATACACAACTCGTGTTTATTCTGATGGTCGTTACATATTTGAAGCATTAGAATATGAGAAGGCAAAATCCGGGAAACTCCGAAAAGTAATCACTAAATCAGAAAAGCAACTTGAACCAGATGAGGTTGCTGAATTGATTAGCTTGGCTGAACAGCCTGATTTTCTCCAGGCTCAATCTGAATATGTAACGATTGTGCAGGATAATGGAAGTCATACAACTATCACGTATAGTAACAAGGGACGAGAGAAGAAAGTGATGGTTAGCAATTACAACGCTGGTAGCTCAGAAGCAAAAGCTAAAATCCCAGCATCAGTGATGAAATTGTTGCGTTGGGCGAACCCTTATGGTTTTGATTGATTGTTAATTAAATCCCAGCTCGCTTTGTCGTTGGCGCTGTCTAACAACTCATTCAACCAGAGCGCTAAAATCTACGTCAATGCCTAACTCATACATAGCCTGTATAAGACAGCAGATGTTATGACAAAGCACCTTGCACAACGCTTCGTTTATCTGTGCGCAGCGGCTTTGATGAAAAAGTCTACTTGTTGTTACGGTGTTTAATAGCGTAATTCACAGACCAGATAAGTATGATGAGCGTTAGGAGTATGCTGATTATATGGCAGTTGGAGACAAGCCAGTCGGCTATCCATTGAAGTTGACTGTGAAGGAGGGCGGCGCTAATCAGCCTCCCTAAAGTCTGCATCAATGCCAAGCTCATACATGGATTGTATAACGCAACAGAGGTTATGACAGAGGATTTTACAGTGGCCTGAGGCTGGTTTTGCGCTCCGGACCTCTTTCCTTAACGTGTTTTGTGGTTTGCCTGCAAGCCGCGGGCTACAGAGGGTGGAATTAAAGAAGGTGGGCGTTATGTTACGCCCACCACTAGCAGGAGGATTCGATATCAGTCTGTTAAGGTTGATAGACGTTTAGCGCGTCGTGCAGGTTACAGAAAAGTTTAAGCAGAAGGATGACGCTCCACAAAAGTTTATCCCTAGCGCGAGCGGGCGTCAGATTTCTATGAAGCGGTAGATGATTAGAATAGCGTATATGAGACCGCCCAGCGCCAGCAGGAAGATGATGGTTGAGATGGCTGTGAAGATTTTGTCGCCCATAGCAGCTTTCCTCTAATCGAACGGCGGCAGTGCGCCGGCCCCTTCTATCGTCCTTGATGAAATTTCGCGTCGCCGTATTCTGACATAAAACTCGTCGCGATGCCTCATTAAATTTGCCCGGACAGGAAGACTTGAGAAAGGGATTTTATGTCGGGGTGATGCCGGGGCGGCGACGGGGAATCTTTGTCAGCCGGTTGCGCTGAGGTCCTGACCCGTCGGGCTCAGGTCCAGTCGCTCCAGCTTGAGGTAAAGACCGCGTCGCGTGAGTCCAAGCTCGCGCGCTGCGCGAGAGATGTTGCCGCAGTGCTTGCGAAGCGCTTCGGCAATCATACGGCGCTCGACTTCGGCCAGCGCGTCCGCGAGCGTCATGCTTTCGCCTGAGCCGGACGGGACTATTTGAGTGACGGTCGCGCTCGTGTTGTTCAGAGGCGTGCTGGTGCGCTTCAATTCAGGCGAGAGCTGGTCGGGCGTGATGGTGGTTCCGTCTTCCGCTCGCGCAACTATGCGCTGAATCTCGTTGCAGAGCTGGCGCACGTTGCCGGGCCAGTCCGAGACCATCAGAAGGTCTACCGCCTGCGGCGTTATTTGTATGTCGCGGCGCCCGAACTTGGCTGAGTAATGGTTGATGTAGTAGTTGACGATGGTTGGAATCTCGCTTCGACGCTCTCTGAGCGGCGGAACCCTCAACCGTATGACGTTCAGGCGATAGTACAGGTCTTCGCGGAACTTACCCTGCGCCACCAGTTCCTCAAGGTCTGTGTTGGTGGCGGCTATGATGCGAACGTCAACCTTGACGGGGCGTTGCTCGCCGAGGGGCTGAATCTCCCCCTCCTGCAAGAACCTGAGGAGCTTCGGCTGAACGTCTATGGGAAGGTCGCCAATCTCGTCCAGAAAGAGCGTGCCGCCGGCGGCCGTGCGAATTACGCCGGGCGAATCCGCGACCGCGCCCGTGAAAGCGCCGCGACGATAACCGAAGAGATAGCCTTCCGTTAGCTCCTTCGGAACGGCTGTGCAGTTGAAGGGCACAAAGACCTTGTTGCGCCGCGATGAAAGAGCATGAATGGCGCGCGAGACAAGCTCCTTGCCGGTGCCGCTTTCGCCTGTCACCAGAACGGTCACGTCCGAAGAGCGAATCTTGTTGACCTCTTCGACGAGCCGCGTCATGGCCGGGCTCGAATGAATGAAGCCCGGCAGCAGGCTCTGGTCAACCAGAGTGGTCTGCTCCTGCGGGTCTCGCCCTGTGCGCTCACGGTCACGCAGCGCACAGACATCCATGCCAAGCTCCACCACGCGCAGCAGGGGCTGGAGCGAAACATTATCGGGAAGCGTGGCGGCCGACTGAGGCGAGATGAAAAGCACTGCGGGCTGCGCGTTCGACGCGCGCAAATGAATAAGCGCGGCGTCGCGGCTTGCTGCGAACTCTTCGCGCTCGTGCTCGTCTACGGCGGCCTTCGCGTACTCTTCCGTGAAGCGCGCCGCCTCGTCAGGCGTGCAGCCGTGCGAGATGACCGCCTTGTAAAGCCCTGCTTCCGCGGGCTCAATTATGAGGACGCGGCTCGCTTGCGTCTCCTGATGGATGACGGCCGCCAGCTCGCGCAGCAGAAGCTCGCGCGAGGCCACGGCCTCCGTCAAGCGCAGCGTTAAAAGCTGCGAAAGCGCGGACTGCTCGTTGCGCCGCTCCGCCTTTGACTCGCGCTGCAACTCGCGCAGAGCCTCTTCGGCGCGCGCCAGCTTTAATTCCGCGCCGAGCTCTCTAAAGACCATGGCTGCGAGCGTCAGGTGTTCTTCAGCGCGGTCGGGCTGAGAATGAGCGTAGGCAGAACCCAGCCCGTAATGGGCCAGCGCCCCCCTGTAGCGGTCGCCGAGCATATCGAAGATGGAAACGCTGCGACCGAAATGATGAACGGCCAGCGTGTAGTCTCTGCGCGCCAGCGCCAGCATCCCCTCAAGTCGTTGCGCCTCGCCCGCAAGCGCAAGGTCATGCGCGCTTTCAGCCGTCTCTTCCGTCACGTGCTGAAGCTCTTCGGCGCATTCATCGAGCCGCCCCTGTTGCAGGTGTATAGCCGCAAGCAGAAGGCGCGAGTCGCAGACGGCCTGCCGGTCGCCTATGCTCTCGGCCATCTCAAAAGCCTCTCGCCCCTCTTTGAGTGCGCGCCCGGCATCGCCCATCGCCAGATGACAGCGCCCGAGCGTGCGAAGGGCCTGGCCCGCATACCACCTGTTGCCGTTCTCCGTGGCGAGCGAAACGGCGCGCTCCAGATATCTTTGTGCGTCTTCCAGATCGCCGCGCAGCATTCTTAGCTCGCCTAAGCTGTCCAGGATCATGGGCACCTTGGAGCCGCGCGCGTCGAACTCCGAAGCTACCTCGAGAGCGCGCTCAATGGCCGCCTGCGCTCTATCCCACTCGCCCACCAGAATCAGGTTGATGCCCAGGTTGTTATAGCCGTCGGCGGTGTTTACCTTGTGGTCAGTGCGCTCGTAGTAGCCTATGGCCTTCTCCAGAAAGCGTATGCCTTCGTGCGGGCGCTTCAAAAACCAGCATGCCCCGGCCATGTTTGTGTAAATCTTGCCGAGCAGGTAGGAGGCCGGATGGTCGCCTATCAGCTTCAACGCCTGCTCGAAATTGTTGAGGCTGGATTCGTAGTCGCCCGCAAGCATCTCCGCCCCGGCTATGCCGAAGTACGCTTCGGCCATACCGCGCCATGAGCCTTCACGACGAAAATGCTCAAGCGCCTTTGTAGAGTGGTCGCGCGCTATCGGGTATTCGCTGATGCTTCTATAAACGCGCGCCAGCGCAAGATAGACGGAGCCGCGCTGCTCGTCGTTCCCTTTCTCCGTCACGTCGCGCAGGACGCCGTTGAGCAGGGCCACGGCCTTAGGGTGGTCGCCCGCGTAGTTGTATGAGAGGCCAATCTGCACGCGCAGCGCTATTTGTGCGGCTTCGTCCAGACGGGCCCTGGCCTCAGCCGACTCGTACATGGCCACCGCGTCGAGCGACTCTTTATAATGCCCCTTCATCTCCAGCGCTGCTGACAGAGCGCATCGCGCCATGGCGAGCTGGGAAGGGTCGTGACGCGCCACGCGCAAAAGCTGCGACAGCCGCGCCTCTGCCTCTTCGGGCAGGCCCTGGTCAAGCAGAACGTGTATGGCTTCAAGCTCGCTGGCGAGACCTTCGCGCGTCAATGACGCGCGCCCGCGCGAGCGCAGACGCTCGCGGGCCGCTTCCAGATTAACTATGCCGGAAGTAGCTGCGACCGTATCCTTATTCGCATTGTGGCCTATGTGCGAATCCTTTGCCATCAGAGTTTAAATCAGACGTTTAAGAAAAGCCCGGACTCTACTAAAACAACGAATCCAGAGACACTTTCACTTTTACCTTTGTACGCCGGGACGGGGATGAGGTTAAAGGGAAACCGATTCAAACACTCCCACGAGTTGAACCGTTTCCTTCAAAAGATAGCTCGCCCTTACGGGACAGAATGTAGCACACGCCGGGCCAAAGCGTCCACCCCTTAAGCTTAACTCTGGCCGGAATTTAACCCCAACGGCCCGCCTGTCGCTAAGGATTTGTCAGGCTGTGCTGAAAGTTCCCGGGGCCAGGCACACGTCACCTTGACATGACAATAAGCCCCTAGGTATCATCAGCGTTTCCGTTTAAGGCACGGAAGTTCGCCTATACGAGTATGTTCGAGTCTTTATCCGACAAATTAAAGCGCACCTTAAAGAACCTTCGCGGCGAGGGCGTGCTGACGCCTGCGCACGTCGACGCGGCGCTTCGCGAGATTCGCCTTGCGCTCCTTGAAGCAGACGTAAACTACAAGGTCGCCAAGGATTTCATCAACGCCGTCAAAGAGAAGGCGGAAGGCCAGCAGGTCTGGCAGGATTTGAAGCCTTCGGAGCAGGTGGTCAAGATTGTCTTCGACGAGTTGGTGGACTTGCTCGGCGGAACAAGCTCTCGGCTGGTCTTCACGAAGACGAGCCCGAACGTCGTCATGATAGTCGGCCTGCAAGGCTCGGGAAAGACGACGAGCACGGGGAAGATTGCGCTCTGGCTGGCGAAGAATCAGGAGCGCAAGCCGCTTCTGGTTTCCACGGACGTTTACAGGCCCGCGGCGCGCGAGCAGTTGAAGGTCATAGCAAAGGCCACGGGACAGTCAATCTTCGAGATGCCGGCGACGAACGACCCCCTGACCCTGACGCGCGAAGCCTTCAAACACGCACAGCAGACGGGCTACGACACGCTCCTGATAGATACTGCGGGCCGCCTTCACATCGACGACCAGTTGATGGAAGAGCTTGTCAACATCAAGAGCGAGACGCGCCCCGTTGAGATTCTCTTCGTGGCGGACGCCATGACGGGACAGGACGCGGTACGCTCGGCCGAAGAGTTTCACAGGCAGATAGGCATCACGGGCGTCGTGCTGACGAAGATGGACGGCGACGCGCGCGGCGGCGCTTCGCTCTCGATCAAGCAGGTGACGGGACAGCCCGTCAAGTTCGTAGGGGTCGGCGAAAAGTATGACGCGCTTGAGCCTTTTTACCCGGAGCGCATAGCTCAGCGAATCCTGGGGATGGGCGACGTGCTCTCGCTCATAGAAGAAGTACAGTCCAAGGTTGACCAGTCGGAGGCGGAAGAGCAGCTCAAGAAGATACAGAAGAACGAGTTCACGCTCGACGATTTCCGCAAGCAGCTGCGACAGGTCAAGCGTCTCGGCTCCTTCTCGAAAATCATGAAGCTGTTGCCGGACCAGCTCCTCGGCGGCATAGGCATGCCGGATTTGACCGAAGAACAGTCGGCGCAGATGGAGAAGGAACTAAAGCGCACGGAAGCCATCATCGATTCCATGACCAACGAGGAGCGCGACGACCACCGCATCCTGAATGCTAATCGTCGTCGCAGAATAGCGCGCGGCTCCGGCACGCAGGTCGCGGAAGTCAACGCCCTGATTAAGCAGTACACGGAGATGCGTCAAATGATGCGACAACTCTCCGGTACGGGAATGTTCGGCGGCGCGGCGGCTGGCGGCGGTGGCGGCTTGAAAGGCAAGATGATGCGGCGCATGGCGGGCATGATGGGCATGCCGGACATGAGCGCCCTGATGGGCGGCAACGGCGAAGACGGCGACATGGCTCTGCCGCAGCTGCCAGGGGCCCCGTCCCGCAAGAAGCTGAAGAAGAAGCGTAAGAAGAAAAGGAAGTAAACAGTTTTCAGTCTTTAGTTTTCAGAGAAGACGCAGGTTGCTTTTAACTGAAAACTCAAGGCTGAAAACTGAAAACTGTTTTTTGGAGGAAGAGAGTTGTTAGCCATTAGATTAATGCGCATGGGCGCTAAGAAGAGACCTTCGTACCGCGTTGTGGTGAAGGAAAAGCTTTCCAAGCGCGACGGCGCGTACCTCGAGAACCTTGGTACTTACAACCCGATCGGCAAAGAGGGCGCGGAGCTTAACCTGAACGACGAGCGCGTTCAGTACTGGCTGAGCCGAGGCGCGCAGCCGACCGAAACCGTTCGCCGGCTGATTAAGCAGAACGCCAAAACGCAGGCCGCAGCAGTAGCAGAGCCGCAAGCCTAAATAAGTCTCAAATCTCAAGTCCAACGTCCCAGGCTGGAGGGGGACGCTTTTGACCTGGGATGCGGGCCTTGGAACTTGGGACTCCTGAGATGAGAGAGACCGTCGAGATGATCGTGAAAGCCCTCGTTGACGACGAGGCGGGTGTGGACGTGCGCGAAGTAGATCGCGGCGGGCAGACCACCATGATCGAGGTGCGCGTCTCAGCCTCAGACATGGGAAAGATCATAGGGCGGCAGGGGCGCACGGTTCGCGCGCTTCGCTCTCTGCTTCATGCCGCGAGCATGAAGGGCAAGCGGCGTTACATTCTGGAAATCGTCGAATGAGCGAAGAGACGGGCGAGACCGTGCGCGATGGTAATCTGGCCGAAGCGGAGTTGGTTGCGGTCGCGCGCGCGGTTAAGACTCGCAGCTTTCGCGGCGAAGTCGTCGCAGAGCTTCTGACGGATTTCCCGGAACGCTTCGAGGGGCTCGAGCGGCTGATAGCGGTCGCCGCTGACGGCAGCCGCATCGTGCTTGAATTGGAAGAGCACTGGTTTCATCAGGGGCGCGTGGTGCTGAAGTTCGCGGGCTACGATTCGGAAGAGGCCGCGAGGACGCTCGTGGGAATGGAGTTCACAGTCCTCGAAAGCGAGCGCGTAGAGTTAGAGGAAGACGAGTTCTACGACTGGGAGCTTGAGGGCTGTACGGTCTGGACGGTTGAAGGCGAGCGGCTGGGGCGCGTGCGCGAAATCATGCGCACGGGCGGAGTGGAAATGCTCGTCGTTGATAGCGGCGACGGGCGCGACTACCTGATTCCGATGGCCGAAGAGATTTGCGTCGAGATCAGCATCGAGCAGAAGCTCATACGCGTGGACGTGCCCGAAGGACTGCTGGAATTTTAGATTGCCGTGCTGCGCTTCGATATCATTACGATCTTCCCCGACTTTTTTCGGGAGACGTTTGATTACGGCATCATCAGGCGCGCGCGCGCAGCAGGGCTGGTTGAAACCGGCGCGCATGATTTGCGGCGCTGGACTCGTGATAAGCACAGGCAGGTTGACGACCGCCCTTTCGGCGGCGGCGACGGGATGATTCTCAAGCCTGAGCCGATATTTGAAGCCGTTGAAGAACTGACCGGGCGCGAAGCCGGAAAAGTTTCCCTTGATGAAGGCGTGCGGGTGATTCTGCTTTCGCCGCAGGGAAGGCCCTTCACTCAATCGCTGGCGGAAGAGTTGGTCAAAAGCTCGCGTCTGATCTTAATCTGCGGGCGCTACGAGGGCGTGGATGAGCGAGTGGCCGAACGCCTCGTGACGGATGAAATCTCCATAGGCGATTACATCCTGTCGGGCGGCGAGCCTGCCGCTCTGGTGCTGGTCGATGCGGTCACAAGGCTCGTGCCCGGGGCCCTTGGCAGCGAGACTTCTGCCGTCAACGAATCTTTCGCCGAGGGGCTTCTGGATTATCCGCATTACACGCGGCCGGTGGACTTTCGCGGCATGAAGGTGCCGGAAGTTCTCCTGAGCGGCCATCACGCGGAAATCGCTCGCTGGCGCGCCGCCCGAGCGCTTGAGAAGACGAAGCGCAACCGCCCGGACCTTCTGGAGGGAGCGCGGCTCGGAGAGCCTGAGCAGGAAGATAAGGATTGAAAAGCAGTTTTCAGTTTTGAATTTTCAGTCTCCGTTCGAGAAGACCGAAAATACTTTTAACTGAAAACTCAAGACTGAAAACTGAAAACTGTTACGGAGTTAAATGTTATGAACCGCTTGGATACTATTGAGAACGCGCAGCTGCGCGAGAGCATCCCGGATTTTCAGCCGGGCGACACGGTGCGCGTGCACGTGCGCATCAAGGAGTCTGAGACCAAAGAGCGCCTGCAGGTCTTCGAGGGTGTTGTCATAGCGCGCAAGCACGGCGGAGCGCGAGAGACCATCACCGTCAGGAAGACCAGCTTCGGCGTCGGCGTGGAAAGAATCTTTCCGCTTCACGCGACCATCGTTGACCACATAGACGTGGTCAAGCATGGACGCGTGCGCCGCGCCAAGCTCTACTACCTGCGTCAGCTTCGCGGCAAGGCTGCGCGCATACGCGAGCGCGACACGCGCACGGCTCAGGCCACGGCCGGCACAGCGCAGGGCGCTTCCTCTTCCGGCAAGAAATAAGAAAAGCAGGTGACGGTTGTCGGGTGCCGGGTTCCGGGAAAAGAAAAACTAATTGTCCTTCTTTTACCGGCACCTGACGCCTGACGCCCGGCACCCGTTATGCACATTGCCATAGACGCGCATGCCGTCGGCACAGGGCTGGCGGGCAACGAGACCTACATAGCCAATCTCATAGAGGCGCTGGCCGAGGTTGACGCCACCAACCGCTACACGCTCTATGTCACCAGGCGTGAAGCGTTCGAGCGCTTTCGCAATCGCTGGCCTAACTTCACCCCGAGGCTGACGCTCCCGCACACGCCGCTCGTTCGCATCCCCGTCACGCTCGTAGCCGAGCTCAGACGCCGCCCCGTAGACCTGCTCCACGTTCAATACACGGCGCCGCCCTTTGCCCCCTGTCCGGTCATAGCCACAATTCACGACCTTTCTTTCGAGCACCTGCCCGAAACCTTCAAGCGCCGCAGCCGCATGCAGCTCCGTCTGACCGTCCGCCGCACGGCCCGCCGCGCCGCTCACATCATCACCAGCTCCGAATTTTCGCGCCGCGACATCATGGAGACCTATCGCGTAGCGCCCGAGCGCATCAGTGTCACGCACGCGGCGGCCTCTAAAATCTTCGCGCCCGCGCACAGTTCCGAGATAGAGCGCGTGCGCGCCCGCTACAAAATCGAGGGCGATTACATACTTGCAGTGGGTTCCATACAGCCGCGCAAAAATCTGGCCCGGCTGCTGGCGGCATATTCGGACTTGCTTCGCGCGCGCACGCAAGCTAAGCTTCCTTGTCTGGTGATAGCCGGAAAGCGCGCATGGCTTTACGAAGAGACCCTTCGCTCGGTAGACCTTTTGGGGCTGGGCGACAACGTGGTCTTTACGGATTACGTGCCGGAGCAGGATTTGCCGCCGCTCTATTCGGGCGCTCTCTGCTTCATCTATCCTTCGTACTTCGAGGGCTTCGGCCTGCCGCCTCTTGAGGCAATGAAATGCGGCGCGCCCGTTATTACAGGCAACCGAACGAGCCTGCCGGAAGTCGTAGGTGACGCGGGGCTAATGGTTGACCCTTTTGATAAAGAGGCGATAGCTGAGGCAATCGGGCGCGTCGTTGACGACGCTGGTTTACGCCACGATTTACGCGAGCTGGGGTTCGAGAGGGCGCGCAAGTTCGACTGGCTGGAGACGGCGCGGCTGACTATAAGGGCTTACGAGCGGGCGGTTGAAAGCGGCAGGAGAAGAGGACTGCGACGGCGACGTTAGGGGCCTTCCTCCTGCGCCTTAAACGAAGGCAAAGAGAGATTCTCTTTCAAAGTAATACTCCCCTGACTATAACAATTGCAGGAACAGGGCGCGTCTAAGAGTGCTTGAGCGTAAGCGCGCCGGTTGACTTTGATGCGCATAGCAATTTTGGGAACACGCGGGGTGCCTGCCAGTTACGGGGGCTTCGAGACATTCGCGGAACAGCTTTCAACTCGTCTTGCGGCGCGCGGTCATCAGGTCACGGTCTATTGCCGCTCGCACTACGTCAGCCCGCGCCAGATAGAGTACAAGGGCGTTCATCTGAAAGTTCTCCCGACCATTCGCCACAAGTATTTCGACACGGTCGTACACACCTTCCTCTCTTCTCTGCACGCCATGACTGGCTCGTACGATGCCGCGCTCATCTGTAACGCGGCCAACGCGCCTTTTGCCCCTTTTCTTCGCGTGGCGGGAACGCGCGTGGCGCTCAACGTGGACGGCCTTGAGCACAAGCGCAAGAAGTGGAACTGGCTCGGGCGCGGTTATTACCGCATAGCCGAACGCCTTGCGACGCTTCTGCCGAACGAAGTGGTGACGGATGCGCGCGTCATACAGGACTACTACCAGGCGCAGTACAACACGCCTTCAACCATGATCGTCTACGGGGCGGAGATCGAGCGCAGGCATGACCGCCAGGCGGTGCGCCAGTGGGGGGTCGAGCCCAATCGCTACGTCCTGTACGTCTCTCGCCTTGAGCCAGAGAACAACGCGCACCTCGTGATAGAAGCTTTCAAGCGCGTGCGTACTCCCTACAGGCTTTTGATAGTGGGCGACGCGCCATACGCGCACGAGTACATACGGGAGCTGCGCGAGAGGGCAGAGCCTGACCCGCGCATAATCTTCACGGGCTTCGTCTTCGGCGATTCCTACCGCGCGCTGCAACAGAACGCTTACTGCTATGTTCACGCGACGGAAGTCGGCGGCACGCACCCTGCGCTGGTCGAGGCCATGGGCTACGGCAACTGCGTGCTGGCGCTGGCCGCGCCGGAAAATGTAGAGGTGGTCGGTGAAGCAGGTATCCCTTACAGAGACGCCGAAGAGCTTGCAGAGAATCTCCGGCGAGTGTTGCGAGACGCGTCGCTGGTCGCGGCCTATCGCCAGCGCGCTCAAGACCGCGTGCGGCAGTATTACAACTGGGAAGTAGTGGTTGACCGCTACGAGAATCTGTTCGCCGAGCTGGCCGGGCTGCCCGCGCCTCATGCCGACTCTCTTCTCTACAGCGAACTGCTCACAAGCGAAGAAGAGCCCGCGGTTAAGCTGTAAATGGCTACGCTTCCATAGTGTCCATCCTGTGACGGTGTTAGGAAGAATATAGAAAGAGATTCGGTGCTCCCTGATAAAGGGATTTCCAGATTAAAGGGAAACAGAGAAACCACTAAAGCACACAAGGCAGCGCGAA
>DASVVZ010000165.1:0-5353 GCA_036389875.1 Pyrinomonadaceae bacterium | reverse complement strand
AGACCTTTTTGCGCACAATTCTAACGAGCTTTGCGCAAAAGGTCTCGATCCTTGAGCCGGAAGCTTCAATGCCCCTCTGGCTCTCACTGGCGAACCGGATCGACTCTCCTTCGAGAGAATCAATCGTCCTGACGATTCGGCCAGACCGTTTTCGTAGAAGGTGATCTACTCCCCTTTTGGTTGTACCTGTTAATTTTAGTTACGTGTGGGGCCTTAGTCAACGTGCCCGCCTCAATTGTTTGAAAATCTTGATACTTATGAAATAAGTGGAATCGCTCCGGCAGATTTGCTCGGGGCCTGGCGGCTTGCCAGCCCGGTGCTCCGCCGTGTAAGATAAAACGCGTAATTCAACTTTTGCGGTTACCGTCGGAAGCTATGTTAAGGCGGTCTACTGCGGTCTGGGAGGACCATCAAGACAGTGTCGTTAGCAAAAGAAACAAAGGAAAGAATAGTCGGGGAATTCCGCACGCATGAGAGTGATACGGGTTCGCCGCAGGTGCAAATCGCTTTGCTCAGCCAGAGAATCAACGAGCTGACCGACCATTTCAAGACCCATAAGAAGGATAACCACTCGCGGCGCGGCCTGCTCAAGATGGTCTCGCAGCGCAGGAGTCTGCTCGATTACCTCAAGCGCATTGACATTGAGCGCTACCACGAGGTGGTCAGCCGTCTGGGCTTGCGCCGTTAAAGTAGGCGCGAGAAGGCCCGAGACGTACTGCCTTGTCGTAAACAAACGGGAGCATCTTCGAAACTCCCAAACACAAGACCGGAGCGTCCTTTCGAAGAGCTTGTAGCGCAGTGCCGAACGTGACGGCTTTTGACTCGTGAAACAAGCTGGGCGCATACAATTAAGAGCTTAAAAGCGCGCTCGAAAGGCGGCAAGAGCTTCACGGTAAGTGGCTCTGCCGCCTTTTGTGGTATTAGCAGAAAAAGGTTTTTCAGGCCCCACGGATTCAAGCGCCTCACGTAGCGCCGGAATCACGGGAGTACAGACCAAATCCAAAATATAGAACCTTTGCCGCAGGCGAACGTGCCGCCCGCGGCTCGCGCACACTCCGTGGCGGCCCGAAAAGCGTTACCGGCCCGCTACGGAGAGAGGGGCGCAAGGTGTCGAAGGAGACTGATAGAAAATGGGAGTCAAAAAGTATTTGAAAGAGTCAATTAAGCTGGGCGACCGGGAATTGACTGTCGAGACAGGTCGCATAGCCAAGCAGGCTGACGGCTCGGTCGTTGTACGCTACGGCGACACGATGGTTTTAGTCGCAGCCGTCGCCGCCTCGTCCCCGCGAGAGGGGATAGATTTCTTCCCGCTCACGGTTGAATACCGTGAAGCCAACTACGCTGCCGGGCGCATCCCCGGCAACTACTTCCGGCGCGAGGGCCGGCCCAACGAGAAAGAGGTCTTAACCTCGCGCCTGATCGACCGCCCCTGCCGCCCCCTCTTCACGGAAGGATTTCGCAACGAAACACAGGTCATAGCCTCTGTTATCTCCGCGGACGAAGATAACGACCCTGACGTGATAGCCATCACGGGCGCGTCATGTGCGCTCTATCTTTCGGACATTCCTTTCCCGAACCCGATCGCCGGCGTCCGCATTGGTCTTATAGAAGGCCGCTACATCATCAACCCGACTTATGACGAGAGACGCGAATCGCGCCTGAACCTGATTGTGGCCGGAACCGAAGAGGCGATAGTCATGGTCGAAGCGGGCGCGAGCGAAGTCTCGGAAGAGATAATGGTCGAAGCCCTGATGCTGGCGCACAAGGAGATAAACCGCCTGTGTCGCTGGCAGAAGGAGCTTTACAAGGCGCTTGAGATTGAGAAGCGAGCGGTCGAGCCGCCCGTTCTCAATGAAGAGATGGTGGGCGAGATAGAGCGCAACTACTCTGAGCGCCTGCGCGCCGCGCTCGATACAGGGTCGCAGGAGAAGCGTGCTTCTTACGCCGCCGTAGACGCGCTGAAAAAAGAGGTGGTCGAAAGCTATCCCGAAGACCAGACGGAAATCCGCATGATGGCCAAGCGCATCTTCGACGACCTCAAAGAGAGAATCTTCCGCGACGACATTCTGAACAAGAGGCGCCGCCCGGACGGCCGCCGGTTCAGCGAGATTCGCCTTGTGACCTGCGAGGTCGGATGGCTGCCCAGAGTCCACGGCTCGGCGCTTTTCACTCGCGGCGAGACGCAGGCCGTGGTCACGGCCACGCTCGGAACCAAGGATGACGAGCAGTTTATGGACGACCTGGAGAAGGGAGAGGTCAAGCGCCGCTTCCTCCTGCACTACAACTTCCCGCAGTATTCGGTGGGCGAAGTCGGGCGCTTCGGCTCAAGCAGCCGCCGCGAGATAGGCCACGGCGCGCTCGCCCGCCGCGCCCTGGAATCAATCCTGCCGGACGAGGGCGATTTCCCCTACACGATTCGCATCGTCTCGGACATCACGGAATCGAACGGCTCTTCGTCTATGGCTTCGGTCTGCGGCGGAACCCTGGCGCTGATGGATGCGGGCGTGCCGATTAAGCGGCCGGTGGCGGGCGTGGCCATGGGCCTCGTGATGGAGGGCAACAAGTACGCTATTTTGTCCGACATAGCCGGCGCGGAAGACCACTACGGCGACATGGACTTTAAGGTCACGGGGACGTCTGAGGGCATCACCGCGCTCCAGATGGACATAAAGATTGCCGGCATCAACGCCATGATTATGGCCGAAGCCCTTGAGCAGGCCAGAAAGGGCCGCCTGCACATACTCGGCATCATGGAGAAGACTCTGGCCGAGCCCAGGCCGGAAATCGCTCCCTACGCGCCCAGAATCATCCAGATAAAGATAAACCCGGACAAGATACGCGACATTATTGGGCCGGGGGGCAAGATGATTCGCTCCATTGTCGAAGAGACCGGGGCCAAGATTGACGTAGAGGACGACGGAACCGTCTCCATCGCTTCGGCCAACGGCGACGCCGCTCAGGCCGCCATAGACCGTATACGGGGCCTGACGGCAGAGGCGGAAATCGGCCAGTCCTACCTCGGCACCGTCTCGCGCATAGTCGATTTCGGCGCGTTCGTGGAGATTTTTCCAGGCACGGACGGGCTCCTGCACATCTCCGAGATAGCAGACCGCCGCGTCAAGGACGTGCGCGACGAGCTGAAGGAGGGGCAGCAGATTATGGTCAAGTGCATAGGCAAGGAGGGCAATAAGATTAAGCTCTCCAGAAAGGCCGTGCTCAGGGACGAGCAACAGAAGGCTGAGGCCGCGGGCGGCGAAGGCGACTAAAGAAAGTCGAAAGTAAAAGGCCAAAAGGCAAAAGGGAAGGCAGAAGGGAGGCGTGCCCTGCGTATCTTGTTCTGCCTTTTACCTTTTTCCTTCTGCCTTTTTCCCCGTCTTCTCTCCTTTTTTTCTTGACAGAAGCGGTTAAAGGCTAGTTTAATCACAGTCCGAAACTGGAATCCAAACTGTATTGGCCGTCTTTCTCTAGCAGAAAAAGGTAGCCTTCGGTGGCTTTTTCACTTTTGTAGAAGAGAGACGGCGGGCAGCGTAAGCCCGGAGCGGTAGAGGGGAAGGGTTAATACGACAGTTTAGATTCCTCCCTGACAGCGCTCCAGCCCAAAACCGGGCAATCCAACGCGGGTTGAGCTGGTTTTAGCTGGAAACCCCGATACGTCTTTAATGGAAACCAAGCTTTTTGAGTGCCTTTGAATGGAAAATGTCGGGGAAAGCGCAAAATCTTTTCGGCGCATTCTTATCCGGGATTCCAGTTATGAATAACTCAAGTAGGGAGCGCCTTACAATGCAGAATCGAGCCTTCCGCCATTTTGCTCTGATGCTCGGTCTTTTGTTTGTTGCCGCAGTGCCCACGGCACAGGCAGGCCCGGTCGTCTTCGGAGATGCAGTGCAGGTCGTACATAACCTGCAAACCGGACAGAATCAAGACCTGCGGCTGCGCACAGTGACGCAGCAGCCACAACAGGGCAGCACACAGTCTTCGACCTCATCGGGTCAGGACTCTTCGTCTCTTCTGGCCAACGGCGCTACGCCGCAGGAGGGGACGGGAGCACAAGAGGTTATAGAAGAGGGTGACATAGAGGGGACGGTCTGCGATTGCGGCGAGATTACGATTCCGGGCGGCTGGCCCAAGTGGCCCCTGCTGGCTCTGATTCCGCCGGGCATCTGCCTGACGGGCATCTGCTCGAACACCGATTGCGAGAATCCGCCCTGCGAGCCGATCTGCGATACCTGCGAATGCAGCCCGGGAGGCTGCGAGGTCGTCCCCGAGCCCGCTTCGCTGATTCTGCTCGGAACGGGACTGGCGGCCCTGGGAGCAGGCGCCCGCCGCCGCTTCTCGCGCTCGGGCAAGGAGATCGACCCGGAAGTAACGACGGAGGGCTGAGAATATCATGAGTGAAATGAAGACCTCTCAAAAACGTGCGCTCGTATTCAAACTCTCTTTCTCTGCGCTCTTCATTCTCTCGCTCTGCTTTGCGCAAGGCGTCACGGAAGCTCGCGCGGACAAGAAGCCCGCTTATGGCCGCATCAACGTCGCCACGACTCCGGGCGGCTACCCGCTCCTGATTGACGGCAAGCCCGCGGGCGAAACCACCGTTCAGGCCCGTCTGCTTGACCTTCCGCCGGGGCCGCACACGGTCGAGATAGTGTTTCCGAACGGCAATCGCTGGGTGCGAGAGTTCAACGTAGTGGCCGGACGCCAGAACTGCATAGCCCTTAATTACAGGGCGCGTGCCGTGGTGGCTCCTGCCGTGCCCTGCCCGTATCCTGTGAACGTCTCCGCGCCTTCATCCGTGAACGAAGGCGACACCATCACGTTCGCGTCTGATGTCTCTTATTCCGGCAGCTCCGCGCTGAACTACACCTGGACTGTCAGCCCGCCTTCGGCTCGAATCATCAGCGGCGCCGGCACGCCGACCATCACGGTCGACACCACGGGCTTAGGCAAACAGAACGTGACGGCCATACTCGTGGTCGATGACGGCTCGGGTGAAGTCACCTGCCGCCAGACCGCTCAGGCTGTGACAAACATCATAGGCGTCGCTCCGCCGCCGGTCGTGGCGCGCAAGTTCGACGAGTTCCCGTCCATCGCTTACGATGACGACAAGGCTCGCCTGGACAACCTGGCTATAGAGTTGCAGAACAATCCGGATGCGCAGGCCTACATCATCACCTATAGCGGACGCACCAGCCGCGCGGGTCAGGCCGAGCGACTCTCCGAGCGAGCGCGTTCGTATCTGACTCAGCAGCGCGGTCTTGAACCGGGCCGCCTGACGATAGTCGACGGCGGATACCGCGACGTTGACACTTACGAGATGTGGGTAGTGCCGCAGGGAGCGCAAGCCCCGCAGCCGAGC
>DASVVZ010000164.1:0-2199 GCA_036389875.1 Pyrinomonadaceae bacterium | reverse complement strand
ATGGATTTCTGAGGTCATAGAAGCCTTTGGCGAGACGACCGTTGTTGTTCCGCGCGAGTATATAAGGGCCGCTTGCAGCTTTCTAAAGAGCGCGCCCGGCCTTGAGTTCAACATGCTGGTGGACATCTGCGGCGTTGACCGCGGCCCAGAAGAAGAGCCGCGCTTCGAGGTAAATTATCACCTGTTCTCGACGAGCAAATATCATCGCGCTCGGCTGAAGGTCTTACTGAGCGAGGACGAGCCACGCGTGGAGACGGTCGTGACGGTCTGGAAGACGGCCAACTGGCACGAGCGCGAAACCTTTGACATGTTCGGCGTCTTCTTCGACGGCCACCCGGACTTGAGGCGCATACTGCTGCCCGACGACTGGGAAGGTCACGCGCTTCGCAAGGATTTCCCGTTACGCGGCTACGAGCCGTACAGCTTAACGTAGCCTGTAGTGGCTAGAGAGTAATAAACGCTCTCTTCTCTACAGACTCTTAAGGCTCTACATACTTTCATATGAGCACAACGCTTCCGCCATACGAGGTAATCGACCAGCCGCTCGATACGCAGATGACCATCTCGTTCGGGCCGCAGCACCCTTCCACGCACGGCGTGCTGCGCCTTGAGATGGTGTTGGACGGCGAGATGATTGTCCGCGCCACGCCCGACATAGGCTACCTGCACACGGGCATGGAAAAGCTCTTCGAGTACAAGAAGTGGCAGCAGGGCATAGTCATCACAGACCGCATGGATTACCTGAATCCTCTGGGGAACAACCTCGCCTACGTGATGGCGGTTGAGAAGCTGCTCGGCCTGGAGATTCCCGAACGCGCTCAGGTGATTCGCGTCATGATGTGCGAGTTGCAGCGCATAGCTTCGCACATGGTCTGGCTGGGGACGCACGCTCTGGACATAGGCGCGATGACCGTCTTCTTCTACGCCTTCCGCGAGCGAGAGAAGATTCTGAATCTCATAGAAGCATGTTCGGGCGGACGGCTGACGCCCTCCTACTTCCGCGTGGGCGGCCTGATGATGGATTTGCCCGCGGGGTTTGAGCGCCGCGTCAAGCAGTTCACGGATGCTTTCCCTAAAGCGCTGGACGAGTTCCACACGCTCATTTCCGGCAACACGATTTTCCAGAGCCGCACCAAGGGCGTAGGCTACATCTCTGCGGAAGACGCGATTGACTGGGGCTTGACCGGCCCTTGCCTGCGCGGCAGCGGCATCAAGATCGACGTGCGTATGACGAACCCTTACACGGGTTACGAGACCTACGATTTCGAGATTCCGGTTGAGACGGGCGGCGACGTGTGGGCGCGTTACATGGTGCGCATGCGCGAGCTTAGAGAGTCCGTGAAGATTGTGGAGCAGGCGCTCGCGCGTCTTCGCCCCGGCCCGGTCAAAGCGGACGCGCCGAAGGTAGTGCTGCCCGAGCGCGAAGCGATGAAGACGCACATGGACGCGCTTATTCATCACTTCCTGATTATCACGGAAGGCTTCAACGTTCCGGCTGGCGAAGTTTATCACCCTATAGAAGGCTCCAAGGGCGAGCTTGGCGTTTACATAAAATCGGACGGCGGTGCCAAGCCCGCGCGCGTGCATGTTCGCGGCCCCAGTTTCGTAAACCTCTCGGCCCTGCCCGTCATGGCCGAAGGGGAAATGATAGCGGATGTGGTCGCCATCATCGGCTCGCTCGACATTGTGCTCGGAGAAATAGACAGATAGTTTTCAGTTTTCAGCAAAGAGGCTGGTGATTAAAACTGAAAACTGTTTACTGAAAACTATGAGTTCGCAGTTTACGCCAAACAATCCTTTGCCGCAGGAGGCAAAAGTCCCGCAAGAGATGGCCCGGTTTTCTCCCGAGGTGGAAGCGGAGATCGACCGCCATCTGGCGAAGTATCCGCCCGAGAGAAAGCGCTCGGCCATACTGCCTCTGATGTTCATAGTGCAGCGGGAGAGGGGCGGCTGGCTAGACCCGCCGGGAGTCGCTTATCTGGCGGACAGGCTCGGCGTGAGAATCACGGACATATGGGAGGTGGCGACCTTCTACTCCATGATTAACACGGAGCCAGTTGGCCGCTATCACATACAGGTCTGCAAGACCCTCTCGTGCAAGATTATGGGCGCAGACCGCATCACGGAGCAGTGCTCGAAGAGGCTCGGTATAAAACCGGGCGAGACCACGCCGGACGGCCTCTTCTCTTTATCGGTTGT
>DASVVZ010000163.1:0-2955 GCA_036389875.1 Pyrinomonadaceae bacterium | reverse complement strand
ACATGATGCTGCACCGCGCCGGGCTCTGGACAGAAGAGCAGATGCTGAATCGCGTCGGCGAAGTCATAGGCGGAATAGAGAACGCGCCCGGCAGCCGGTTGATGAGCCCGGAAGAGTCCTCGTTGGTTGCGCCTTTGATTGACGGCTCAGTCAGCTCGCAGCGTGTGGATTTACAGAACACGGCCATCAGCTACTATCAGAAAGGCGAAACCATAGGTATTGTCCTGGACCTCTTGATTCGCGGTCGCACGCGGGGGGCAAAGTCACTGGACGACGTGATGCGCGCTATGTACAGGCGCTTTTATCTTGAGAGCCCGAACGCCACCTATTACCTGCGCGGGCGGGGCTACACGGGAGAAGATTTCGAGCGCGTGGCGACGGAAGTCGCGGGCTTCGACCTGCACGATTTCTTCGAGCGCCACGTGCGCCGCGCTGAGACACCGCCTTACGACGAAGCGCTGGCCTTCGCAGGTCTGCGTCTTGTGCGCACGACCGCCCTTGAGCCCTTCAACGCGGGCATCTCCGTCAGCTGGGGCGAAACTGAGGCCGCAACCATAGGGAGCGTGCGTCACAACTCGCCGGCAGAAGAGGCGGGCCTGTCGCAGGGCGACGTGCTGCTCTCAATCGGGACTGAGAAGGTGACGCGCAATAACTGGCGAGAGGTGCTCGGTCGCTTCAAGCAGGGACAGCGCGTGCCCGTGACTGTAAAGCGCGACCGCCGAACCATACAGACAGGCATCACGCTCGGCGCGCCCGACCGCTTCCAGTACCGCGTGGAAGAGCGCGGGGACGCAACTGCACAAATGCGAGCCTTACGCGCGGCCTGGCTGCGGGGAAAGTAAACCGCAGGCTTTCCCGTTACTTGATTACGTTTATGTGAAAGGGAGCGATTTCGAAGATCATCGGGAGCGTGCCAAGCAGCTCGCCGTCCACCTGCACGAGCGCCTGCCCTGTGGCACGCGCTCTTGTCGTGCGGAAGTAATGAACGCCCGCGCGATTCGAGTCTATGCCCTGTCTCATGGCATATGAGAGAAGATGCAGGTAGCGCAGGCGGCTGCTGGAATTAATCAGGCAAATCTCGAACTCCGCCTTGTCCAGGCGTGCGCGGGGCGTGATGGCCAGGTCGCCGCCGTAGCGCGATGACTTGCCTATGGCCGCGAAGGTCGCCGTAAAAGTCCTGCCTTCGACCTCCACCTCAAACGGCACGGGCTTCCACCAGGCCAGATGCGAGAGGCCGGAGAACCAGAATGCCCCCTTGCCTATACGCCGTTTCAGGCGCGGGCGCACGCTCTGCACTACGGAGGCGTCCAGCCCTATGCCGGCCATCAGAAAAAAGAAGCGACGCTCGCCCGTCTCTTCACTGATCGCGCAGCCTACGTAAATGCGCTCGGTCTCTCCGCGCGCGACTCTCTCGGCGGCCTGTCTTGTATTGAAGGGGAGTTTTAATTCGCGCGCCAGTACGTTCGCAGTGCCGCGCGCCCAAATCCCAAGGCGCAAGTCCGTCCCGGCTAATCCCTGCAAGGCTTCGTTGATGGTTCCGTCGCCGCCTGAGATGATTACCTGCTTTGCGCCTTCGGCCGCGGCGCGCTCTACAAGATGTGTCGCATCGTTGGGCGCTCTGGTCTTCCAGGCTTCGATGGTCAGCCCGAGCTCTTCCATGTAGCTGCAAAACCTGTACACTTCACGCTCGCGCCGAGCGCCTCCGCGCCCCGCGTTCGGGTTGTAGATTAAGATGGTCTTCTCTTTTGACATCGCTTCGCCTGCACCTTGAGCATAAGATAACCTTCCTGCCATTTAAAGCGGTAGTCAAAAACTTATTGACGCGGGCCGGGAAAAACATTTAACGTGACGGCACACAACCCGGAGGCAATTTTGATGAAACGTCTGGCCCTATTCTTAGCGGCGCTGCTGGTCTGTCTCTCGACCACCTATTCGCGCTCAATACAGCAGCAGGACTTCTCCAAAGTCGAAATCAAATCCACTCTCGCAGGCGGAAACATACACATGCTCGAAGGCGCGGGCGGCAACATAGCCGTCTCCGTCGGCCGCGACGGCGCTCTGATGGTGGACGACCAGTTCCTGCCGCTTGCGGATAAGATTCGCGCGGAGCTAAAGAAGCTGGGCGAAGGGAAATTAAAGTACGTGCTCAACACGCACTGGCACGGCGACCACACGAGCGGCAATCAAGCCTTCGGGCAGGAGGCCACAATCGTCGCGCAGGAGAACGTGAGAAGGCGGCTCGCCGCCGGGCAGATGCTGCTGGGGCAGAAGGTTCCGCCCGCTCCGCAAGAGGCGCTGCCCGTCATCACCTACAACGCTTCCATGACCTTCTACTTCAACGGCGAAGAGGTGCGCGTAGTCCATTACCCGCACGGTCACACGGACGGAGACAGCGTCATCCTCTTCGCGGGCTCGAACGTGGCGCATCTGGGCGATGATTTCTTCGCCGGTAGATTCCCCTTCGTGGATATGGAGAGCGGCGGGAGCGTGGAAGGATTGACGAAGAATATAGCCGAGATAGTCCGCACGCTCCCAGCCGGGGTGAAAATAATTCCCGGTCATGGCCCGCTCTCAACCCTGGAGGACCTGCGCCTTTATCATCGGATGCTTTTAGAGACCACAAGCATTGTGCGCAAAGGTATGGCCGCCGGAAAGAGCCTTGAGCAGATAAAGAAAGAGGGCCTTCCGGAGGAGTGGAAGGCGTGGGGCACAGGCTTCATCAAGACGGAGCAATGGATAGAGACCATCTACAGGAGCTTTTCGTCCGGAGCGGGAAAGGGCGCTAAAAACCATTCTCATAGACACGCGACGGGCTCTTACATCTATCACGGCCATTAAGCTGACGCGGCCTGATTTCAGAACGGCTTTCGAATCCGTATGACTGCCGAAACGCGCGCGCCTGTCCGTAAAGCTCTGTGGCCCGGCCTCATCATAGCGGCAGTTCTCGCCGCAACG
>DASVVZ010000162.1:0-10841 GCA_036389875.1 Pyrinomonadaceae bacterium | reverse complement strand
CTTGAGTGACTCGCGCGGCAACGAGATAACGAAGGGGACGCTGCGCCTGAATGCGCTCGGCGGCTTCGATATGAAGCTGAAGCTACCAGCGACAATGAATCTGGGTCACGCCCAACTCAACTTTGAGGCTACGGGCGGGAGACTGGACGTCGCGGGCCGCTCCTTCGGCCACTCGTTTCAGGTTCAGGAGTTCCGTCGCCCGGAATTCGAGGTCAATACGAAAGCGAGCGAAGGGCCGCTCTTCGTGGGCCAGCACGCGACTACTACCGTGACGGCCTCCTATTACGCGGGCGGCGGGTTGCCGAACGCCGAGGTGCGCTGGCGCGTCACCTCAAGGCCCACGCAATATACCCCGCCCAACAGGAGCGATTTCATCTTCGGCACCTGGATCCCCTGGTGGATTTCGCCCGGCCAAGAGGGCGAAGAGACCTCGCAGGAGTTCGCCTCTCGCACGGATGCCGCGGGCAAGCATAACCTGCGGATTGATTTCGACTCGGTGAAGCCGGCTCGTCCCTCAAGCGTAGTGGCGCAGGCCAGCGTGACGGACGTGAACCGCCAGACGTGGTCTTCTTCCACCAACATGCTGGTGCATCCGGCTGACCTCTACGTCGGCCTCAAGTCGGATCGCACCTTCGTACAGAAGGGCGAGCCGCTCAACGTTCAAACAATCGTGACGGATTTGGACGGCAAGGCAGTGCCGGGCCGAGAGGTTCGCGTCAACGCCGTGCTGCTGGATTGGCAGTACCAGAACGGCCAGTGGAAGCAGATAGAGAAGAACGGGCAGGAATGCACCGTCCGCTCCGCGGCGGAAGCCGTGAAGTGCAGCTTCCAGACCAGGGAAGGCGGGCCTTATCGCATCACAGCCTCCGTCAGGGACGACCGCGAAAGGCTCAATGAGAGCGAGATGCGGCTCTGGGTGGCCGGCGGCAAGACCATCCCCAAGCGGGACGTTGAGCAGGAAGCGGTAGAGATGGTTCCAGACCGCAAGGAATACAGGCCCGGCGAGACCGCTGAGATTCTGGTTCAATCGCCGTTTGCTCCGGCCGAAGGCGTGCTGACGCTCAGGCGTTCCGGCGTAGTCCGCACCGAGCGCTTCCGCATGGACACTGCTTCAACGACCCTGCGGATTCCTATCGAAGACAGATTCACTCCGAACATATACGTGCAGGTTGATCTTGTGGGCGCGGCCACGCGGACTACGGACTCGGGCGAGCCCCTTGAGAGAGTTCCCAAGCGTCCGGCCTACGCGTCGGGCACGCTTAATCTCTCCATCCCGCCAGTGAGCCGCAGGCTCTCTGTCACGGCCGACCCGCGCGAGCGTGCGCTTGAGCCGGGCTCGCAGACGGTCGTCAACGTAGAGGTGAAGGACGCGACGGGCAAGCCCGTGCAGGGCAGCGAGGTCGCGGTCGTGGTAGTAGACGAATCCGTGCTGGCGCTGACTGGCTACAAGCTGGATGACCCCGTAGCGGTCTTCTACGCGCAGCGCGGCGCTGACACTCGCGACTATCACCTGCGGGCTAACCTGCGCCTGAGCAATCCGGACGCGCTGCCTGAGATTGGAAATGTTTCTGGCGCAGCCGGGGGCGTAGGTGGCGGTGGTGCCCCCACCGCCGCGAGCGCCGATATGGCCATGTCAGAGTCGCCCCCGCCGCCCAGACCCGCTCAGGCAAGGATGGCCATGAAGAGCGAACGCTCCAGGGAAGAGAATGACCCAAGGGCCGGGGCAGACCAGTCCATACGGCTGCGCGAGAACTTCAACGCGCTCGCCGTCTTCGCGCCCTCGCTCCCGACGAACGCGCAGGGCCGCGTGCAGGTCGAAGTGAAAATCCCCGACAACCTGACGCGCTATCGCGTGATGGCCGTCTCGGTCGCGGGAGGCAAGCAGTTCGGCTCAGGTGAATCGGCCATCACGGCTCGCCTGCCGCTGATGGCAAGGCCGTCCGCGCCGCGCTTTCTTAACTTCGGAGACCGCTTCGAGCTTCCCGTCGTCTTACAGAATCAGACGGACGCGCCTATGACCGTCTCGCTGGCGGTCCGCGCAACGAACGCGGATTTGACGGACGGCGCGGGCCGCCGCGTCACCATCCCGGCAAACGACCGCGTGGAAGTGCGCTTCCCCGTCGCCGCAAATAAAGCCGGCACGGCCCGCTTTCAGGTGGGCGCGGTTTCAGGCAAGTGGGTGGATGCCGCAGAGCTTTCACTGCCGGTCTGGACGCCCGCGACCACGGAAGCCTTTGCGACCTACGGCGTGATTGACGAAGGCGCGATTGTGCAGCCCGTGCGCGCGCCCGCAAACATCTTCACGCAGTTCGGCGGCCTTGAAATCTCCACCAGTTCAACGGAGCTTCAGGCATTGACGGACGCCGTGCTCTATCTGGTCTCGTATCCATACGAGTGCTCCGAGCAGTTGTCGTCACGCATCTTGGCCGTGGCGGCCCTGCGCGACGTGCTTGCGGCCTTCAAGGCCAAGGGGTTGCCGCCGCCCGAGGAGCTGAAGGCGGCTGTGACGCGCGACCTCAAGCGGCTTCAGGGGATGCAGAACGACGACGGAGGCTTCGGCTTCTGGAAGCGCGGCGAAAAATCTTGGCCCTACGTCAGCATACACGTGGCGCACTCGCTACAGCGCGCAAAGGAGAAGGGCTTTGATGTCCCGCAGGAGATGATGGACAAGTCAAAGCGCTACCTGAAGGATGTTGAAAAGCGCATCCCGGCCTTCTACAACCTGGAAGCCAGGCGCGCTCTCATAGCCTACTCGCTATACGTGCGCAACCGCATGGGAGACCGCGATGTGGCGCGTGCCAGAAGGCTCGTGAACGAAGCCGGTCTTGAAGGGCTCTCAATGGAATCGGTCGGCTGGCTGCTCTCTGTGCTGACGAATGATGCGGGCTCTCAAAAAGAGCTTGAAGCCATACGACGCCACCTGAACAACCGCGTGACAGAAACGGCCGGCGCGGCTCACTTCGTCAGCTCCTACAAGGACAGCGATTATCTGCTGCTCAATTCAGACAGGCGCGCTGACGGCGTGATTCTGGAGGCGCTGATTGCAGACCAGCCGCAGAGCGACCTCATCCCTAAGATTGTGCGCGGGCTTCTGGCGCACCGCACGCGCGGTCGCTGGGAGAACACGCAGGAGAACGTTTTCATACTGCTTGCGCTGGATAGATACTTTGCTACGTTCGAGAACGTGACGCCGAACTTCGTCGCGCGTGCGTGGCTCGGGGAGCGCTTCGCGGGCGAGCAGGCTTATCGCGGGCGGACTACGGACCGCCAGCAGGTGAACGTGCCCATGCGCTACCTGTCCGAGAGCGCCGGCGCGCAAAATCTGACCATCAGCAAGGAAGGCGAGGGGCGACTCTACTATCGCATAGGGATGCAGTACGCGCCTTCCAACCTGAAGCTTGAGTCGGCAGACTACGGGTTCGCTGTCGAGCGAGTCTACGAGGCGGTCGATAATCCCGGCGATGTCAGGCGCGATGCCGACGGCACGTGGCGAATCAAAGCCGGAGCCAGAGTGCGCGTGCGTCTGACGATGGCTGCGCCTGCGCGCCGCTATCACGTGGCGCTGGTTGACCCCATGCCTGCGGGCCTTGAGGCTCTTAATCCGGCGCTCGCCGTGACCGAAGAGATTCCCGAAGACCAGCAGGCAGCCACTCAACAGAAGAACAGTTACTGGTGGTGGTATCGCCCCTGGTTCGAGCACCAGAACCTGCGAGACGAGCGCGTGGAAGCCTTCACCTCTCTCCTGTGGGAAGGCGTCTACAACTACTCTTACGTGGCGCGCGCGACTACGCCCGGCAACTTCGTAGTGCCGCCCGCCAAGGCCGAAGAGATGTACCACCCGGAAACCTTCGGGCGCGGCAAGAGCGACCGCGTTATTATCGAGTAATTCTTAAGAGCGGCACAGAGAGATAGACAGAGGAAGCACAGTAGAGTGCCGCCCGTGCTGTAACAGGCGGATAATGATGAAGGCACAACCCGCCCGGCTTAAGCCGGGCGGTGCTGTCCCGTATATTCGGCCCGCCTGCTTCAACATCATGTGCCCGACCCGCTATAATCCCGCTTCCCCTGATGCGAACTGAAGGGAGATAGGTAGGCAAAGAGGATGGCGAACGTACTCATTCTGGGCGGCGGCTTCGGCGGCGTCATCTGCGCCGAGCGTCTTGCGAAGAGGCTCTCGGACGAGCACCATATAACGCTCGTGTCGCGCGAAGACCGCTTTCTCTTCTACCCGGCGCTCGTGCGGCTGGCCTTCGGGCGCGCGGAGCTTGAGGACATCTCTTACGATTTAAGAGAGTCCATGCTGGACGCGCGCGTGCGTTTCGTTCAATCGGAGATCGCGCACGTAGACCCGCAGGCGCAACGAGTCACACTGGCTCGCGGCGAGGTCGCGGGCGAGATGTCTTACGACTATCTGGTGCTGTCGTTGGGACGCCGCCTGGCGACCGAGCGCGTCACCGGCTTCTACGAATACGCTCATCACATGCTCAGTCTTGAGGCGGCGCAGAGGTTCGGCGCGGCCGTCAAAGATTTTCATCAGGGCCACGCAGTCATAGGCTATTGCCCGGAAGCAAGGCTGGCAGTGCCCGCGTATGAGACGGCGTTCGCGCTTGCGCGACAGTTGAGCGAGAGGGGCGAGCGCTCACAGGCGCGCATCACGCTCGTCAGTCCGGAGCCGCCGGGCGACGCTCCGGGCGGGCCTGAAATGGCTCGCGCTCTGAGGAACGCGCTTGCCGACCACGAGATAGATTTTCTGCCGGACTTCGCTGTTACTCAAATCAGCCCCGGCTCGGTCGCCACACAAGCGGGCCGTTACCTGAACTACGACCTGCTGATGCTGGTGCCGCCCTTTCAAGGCCCCGGCGCAATGGCCTCCACTGGATTGACGGACGCGGACGGCTACGTAAAGGTTGACGACACGATGCGCGTGCGCGGCGTCGATAGAATCTACGCCGTGGGCGACTGCGTAGACTTCCCCGGGCCCAAGATGGGACACATGGCCGTCAATCAGGCGGAGGTCGCCGCACGAAACCTCTCGGCGGAGATAGAAGGACGGGCGGGCCGCACAGAATACAGACACGAGATGAGGCTCGTGATAGACGAGGGAGGAGCCGACTCGCTCTACTTTCACAAAGCGCTCTGGGACGAAGACGCCGAAGCCACCGTGCGCAAGGGGCGCTTCTGGGGATGGGCCAAGCGCGTACATGAAAGATACTGGATAGGAAAGAGTTGAGAGTCCTGATAGTCTGGAATGACCCTGCTGGACTTCGCTTGTGCGGGCGCTGGTGAATCCGCTATGTTTGTCTGGCGCTGTAGACGTGAGAGCTTCTTCAACAGTGGGACGCGAAAATTATGGCTGAAAGAACTATGGAAAATCTGCCGGGGTCGGAAGAGAGCGCGCTGCACGCCTGCGAGATTTGCGACCAGCCGAGCCGCCATCTGATTCAAATGATAGGCATGGACAACAAGCCTCACTACGTCTGCTGGTCATGCCGTTACCGCGAAGAGAAGCGCATCAATCTCAAGCCAAGCTGGAAACGCAGGGGCCGCAGCCGCTAACGCTTCTGCCGATTCCGAACACCGGAATCCCGGAAATGGGAAAAGGTGAGACTGCCCGCCCGTACCCTCGCCGCCTAAAACAGCCTTTCTAAAGCAGAAATCGATCCGGCCCTCGTGTGGCACGGGGATTTCTATACTCGTCTGCGCTCTACAGAATAATCCTGGCCATCCCGGAAGAGTCCCGTCTTTCAAATTTCATCATGATTCAGACACGCAACATAGAGAAGTTTTACGAGCACGGCGGGCAGAAGACCTTTGTGCTCAGGCAGGTGACGATTGATGTTAAAGAGGGCGAGTTCGTCTCCATCATGGGGCCTTCCGGCTCAGGCAAGTCCACGCTGCTTCACATCTTAGGGATGCACGACTCGGCCTGGACCGGCGAGTACTACTTCATGGAGCAGCCCGTTCACAAGCTGGGAAAGCGCGAGCGCTCCATGCTTCACAATCGTTACATAGGGTTTGTCTTCCAGAGCTATCACTTGCTGGATCACCTGACGGTTTACGAGAATTTGGAAATCCCCCTCTCCTACAAGGACGTGAAGAAGGCTGACAGGCAATCAATCGTCGCCGACACGCTCGACCGCTTTCAGATAGTCGGCAAGAAAGACCTCTACCCGAACCAGTTGTCCGGCGGCCAGCAGCAGCTCGTAGGCGTAGCCCGCGCCGTCATCATGAATCCCAAGCTCATCCTGGCCGACGAGCCTACGGGCAATCTTCATTCATCACAGGGGCGCGAAATCATGGAGTTGTTCAGGCAGCTCAACGCGGAAGGCGCGACGATAATACAGGTCACGCACTCCGAAGAGAACGCTTCTTACGGGAGCCGCATCATCCAGCTCTCAGACGGCTGGGTCGCCAAGGAATAAGGTATTCAATTTTGAGATTCTCTTTTCCCGAAAGTGGGACGGCTTTTGAGCGAACCGGATTTCTGCTTCTTTCGTTAAGTGCGATGATTCAGCGATTTGAGATTTTCTGGCCTCTTGGCACGCGGCTCGCTCTGGGGGCGGCGGAGTAAAGTATGGACATCCCTCGCCAGCCGACGAAAAAGCGTAAGAAAAACCTGCGGCGCGCAAGCCTTGTGCTGCTGGTGGTAATCCTGCTCGCGCTCGTCACCTACGGAGTCTCGCGCCTCAAGCCGGCCGCCCCGAGCGTCGACCGCGCCACCGTCTGGGTAGACACGGTCAAGCGCGGGCCCATGCTCAGGCAGGTCAGGGGCCCCGGAACGCTCGTGCCCGAAGAGGTGCGCGTCGTTGCCGCCGCGACCGAAGGCCGCGTGGAGCGCATCAATGTTCAACCCGGAACGGAAGTCACAGCCGGGACCGTCCTGCTTGAGCTTGTCAACCCGACCATAGCTCAGGAAGCCATCGACGCCGAGTACGCGCAGCGCGCCGGCGAAGCCGATTACAACAACCTCAAGGTCAAGCTGGAAAGCGACCGCATGACTCAGCAGTCAACTGTGGCGACCGTGCGCGCCGAATATCAGCAGGCAAAGCTCCAATACGACACGGACGCGCAGCTTGCCAGGGACGGATTGATTCCCGCCATCAACCTGAAGCTGGCGAAGGTCCGCGCCGACGATTTGGAGAATCGCTACAAGGTGGAGCAGCAGCGCCTTGAAGTCATAGCCCGTTCGGCCAAGGCTCAGCTGGCGGCGCAGGAAGCGCGCATCGCCCAGATGCGCGCGCTCTCGCAGCTACGCCGCAGCCAGGTGGGCACTCTTAAAGTTCTGGCTGGCACGAACGGCGTGCTTCAGCAGATGCAGGTGGAAGTCGGCCAGCAGGTCTCGCCCGGCACGAACCTGGCGCGGGTGGTCGAGCCGCAGCGCCTGAAGGCAGAGCTGAAGATTGCCGAAACGCAGGCCAAGGACATCACGATCGGACAGAAGGCCGAGATAGATACCAGAAACGGCATCATCCCGGGCCACGTCATGCGCATAGACCCTGCGGCGCAGCAGGGAACCGTCACGGTAGACGTTGCGCTCGACGGCGCGCTCCCGCAGGGCGCTCGTCCCGACCTCAGCATAGACGGCACGATAGAGCTTGAGCGACTGACGGATGTCATATACATGGGACGGCCCGCCTTCGGACAGCCGCAAAGCACCGTCGGCGTTTTCAAGCTGGACCCGACAGGCAAGGAGGCCGTGCGCGTCAACGTGCGCCTGGGCCGTAGTTCCGTCAGCACCATAGAGATTCTTGAAGGCTTACAACCGGGCGATCAGGTAATCCTCTCCGACACGTCGCAGTGGGATTCCTTCAATCGCATTCGATTGAACTGAAAAATTGGGGGATAGGGGTTAGCGGACGGGGGATAGAAAATCTTTCTTTCACCCGTCCGCTAACCCCCGGCCCCTAACCCCTATTGGAGAAACCAATGAGTCAATCCGGCCAACCACTTATTCATCTTGAAGGCGTGACGAAAGTCTTTTACACGGACGAGGTCGAGACGCACGCGCTTTCGGGCACGCACCTGGACATCAACCGTGGCGAGTACGTCTCCATCACGGGCCCTTCGGGCTGCGGTAAATCAACCCTGCTCTCCATTCTGGGCCTGCTGGATTCGCCCTCCGACGGCACCTACGTACTGAACAGCAAGCTCGTCTCAGACCTTTCGCTCTCAGAGCGCGCTCGGATACGAAACCTCGAAGTCGGCTTCATCTTCCAGAGCTTCAACCTGATAGGCGACCTGACGGTTTACGAAAACGTAGAGCTGCCTTTGACCTATCGCGGCATGAGCGCGGGAGACCGCCGCAAGCGCGTCACGGACGCGCTGGAAAAGGTAGGGATGGCGCATCGCGCAAAGCACCTGCCCAGCCAGCTGTCGGGCGGACAACAGCAGCGCGTGGCCGTCGCCCGCGCCGTCGCGGGCGAGCCTTCGATACTGCTGGCGGACGAGCCTACGGGAAATCTCGATTCGACCAACGGCGAAGCCGTGATGGAGCTTCTGCGGGAGCTGCATCGCAACGGCGCGACCATCTGCATGGTGACGCACGACCCGCGTTATGCGCGCTACGCAGACCGCGCCATACACCTCTTCGACGGGCGCGTGGTCAAGGAAGAAGAGAGTATGGAAGTAGCTTGAAAAGAGTTGCGAGCCGCTTAACGACGCTGGGCTACGCGAGCCGGACGGTTTGGCCTTCGTCTGGGACGGCCCGCTTCTTCTTCCGCTTCGAACAGCCCGCACGGTATTTGAGTCTTCTGGCTGCGCCACGCATTGCTTGAACTTTCAGGAGAAGGTGTGATGGAGACACTCTGGCAAGACCTGCGCTATAGCTTACGCATGTTGTGGAAGTCGCCCGGCTTCACGCTGGTTGCGATTCTCGCCCTGGCTCTCGGGATAGGAGCCAACACGGCGATCTTCTCTGTCGTCAACGCTGTCCTGCTGAGGCCCCTCCCCTATAAAGACCCCGACCGCTTGGCCATCTTCTGGGAGAAGTCCGCTACACAGGATACTTCCATCTCGTATCTCAACCTTCAGGATTGGCGCGACCAGAACCAGAGCTTCGAGCAGATAACGGGCTTTCGCCGCGACAGCTTTAACCTGACGGGCGCGAGCGACCCGGAGCGCCTGGCGGGCCGCGTGGCCTCGGCCAGCTTCTTCTCGACGCTCGGCGCGAAGCCCTTCAAGGGAACGGATTTTCCCGCCTCCGAAGACCGCGTCGGCGGTCAGAAGGTTGTCATACTGGGCCACGGCTTCTGGCAGAGAAGATTCGGGGGCGACGAGAGCATCATCGGCCGCCAGCTCACCCTTAATAATCAGAGCTACACGGTTATAGGCATCACCGCGCCCGATTTTAGCTTCGGCTCCGACACGGACATCTACACGCTCCTGGGCCAGAGCGAAAGCCAGTGCTTCACCTCTCGCGGCTGCCATCCGGGCATTTACGCCATAGGTCGTTTGAAGCCGGGCGTCTCACTGGAACAGGCGCGCGCCGACATGGACGCCATCATGGCCAGGCTCGGCCAACAGTATCCCGAGACCAACTTAGACCGCCGCACGCACATAGAATCGCTTTACGACAACACGGTGCAGGACGTGCGGCCTGCGCTCTTCGTTCTCTTAGGCGCGGTCGGTTTCGTGCTTTTAATCGCCTGCGCCAACGTGGCGAATCTGCTGCTGGCGCGCTCTGCGGTTCGGCAGAAAGAGATTGCGATTCGCACCGCCCTCGGCGCGAGCCGCCTGCGCATCATGCGACAGCTTCTGACGGAGTCGGTCACGCTGGGCATTACGGGCGGAGTCCTGGGGCTGCTGCTGGCTCTCTGGTGGACTGACGCCTTGAAGTCGCTCGTGCCCGGCCAAATCCCGCGCCTCGCAGAGGCCGGAATAGACATGCGAGTGCTGGGCTTTACCATCCTCGTCTCGGTCTTGACGGGAGTTGTTTTCGGGCTCGTACCCGCCATGCAAGCTTCCAAGCCCGACCTCAACGAAGCGCTCAAAGAGGGTGACCGGGGCTCTACAGGCGGCCGTCACCGCGTGCGAAGCGCGCTCGTCGTCGCGGAGATTGCCATCGCGCTCGTGCTTCTTATAGGCGCGGGTCTCATGGTCAAAAGCCTGTGGCGGCTTCAGAGCGTGAGCGCGGGCTTCGAGACGCGAAAGCTACTGACCATGCAGCTCTCCTACAACGTCCGCAAGGACGAGGCCGAGCGGGCGCGAAACTTTCTCGTACAGCTTGAAGAGAAGATAAAAACGACCCCGGGCGTCGAGTCCACATCTTTATCAATCGGGCTCCCTTTCCTGGGCGCTTCTGAGAACAGCATCCGCATAAAGGGCCGTCCTCCTCTAAAGCCTAATGAAGAGATGATGACGGTGGAATACATCGTCACCCCGGATTACTTTCGCACCCTCGGCATAGAGCTGAAGAGGGGGCGATTAATCAACGAACAGGACAGGATAGGCACCCCGCTTGTGACCGTCATAGACGAGTCGTTCGCGCAGAAGTACTTCCCCAATGAGGACCCCATAGGAAAGCACCTGGAGAACGGGCACGGCATGCCGCCGATAGAGATTGTGGGCATCGTCGGCCACGTCAAGCATTACGGGCTGGACGGAGAAGTTCCCGTCGACCCGCAGTACTACATGGCGCTTAAACAGGTGCCGGATGAATTTCTTCCTCTGATAGTCAGCCGCATCTCCATGTCCGTTCGCACGAGCGGTGACCCGGTGCAGCTCATCAACACGATTCGCCAGCAGGTGCTTGCGATGGATCGAAACCAGCCGGTCTTCAACGCGCGCTCCATGGAGCAGGTCATTGCCGAGTCCATAGCCTCGCGCCGCTTCGCCATGCTGCT
>DASVVZ010000161.1:0-10622 GCA_036389875.1 Pyrinomonadaceae bacterium | reverse complement strand
GCTGCGGCTCGTGCTCGACCATCTCGAACGCCTTGAGCCGCGCCTGCCCGTCCTCATCGGCGGCGATTGGAACACTTCGACTTACAACTCGCGCCGCGCTCTCTATGCCGTCATGGGCTTCTGGCGGCGCGTCATGATGGGCGTAGATTACTTCATACGCACTCACTACCCTCACCCGGACAGGTATTTCGAGCGCGGGCTGTTCCAGGAGCTTGAGCGTCGCGGCTACGATTACCGCTCGTTGAACGAGCCTGGGGCCGGAACGCTTCATTACAGCGTAGAAGACATAGCGGTCAACACCAACATGGGCGACTGGATACCGCACTGGTGTTTTCACTTTCTTAAATGGTCGCTGCGCAATCATGGGGGTCGCGCCTCTCTCAAGCTGGACTGGTTCGCCGGTCGCGGCATCACTACGGCTCCGGGCAGCCGCCCTCACGTCGTCGGCGACCTGCGGGATGAAATGGGCAGGCTTTCAGACCACGACGCCATAGTGCTCGAATTTCTGCCCTCGAACTAAAATTCGTAAAATTGTACGGTTTCTTTCCACCCGGGGTTGGATGTATATTACCGTGGCTTCTTTTGATTTCGGATTTTCGCCACCATCAGCCTTGAATGAATCCGTTGACAAAGAGAAACTCGTAGTCTCGGCAGGGGAGGAGCCGTTGGCAGCAGCGCCCGAAGCTTTCACCGTGCCTGTAGACATACGCGAGCAGGAATGGGCTGCGCTCATAGAGCGCATGGCGCTCGGGGACGAGTCCGCTCTCTCGTCGCTCTATGACCGTTCGAGCCGTCTCATCTTCGGCCTGCTGCTCCGCATACTGAATGACGCGGGGCTGGCCGAAGAGGTACTGCTGGACGTTTACATGCAGGTCTGGCGTCAGGCTGGAAAGTATGAACCCCAGCGCGGGAAGACGCTCGCGTGGCTGGTGACGATTGCGCGCAGCCGCGCCATAGACCGCCTGCGCTCTTTGCGCCAGGAGGAGACGCGCAAGGAGTCGCTGGACGCCGCGGGCAGCCACGCGCCTGCTCTCACGACCGCGTTCGAAGATCCTACCATTGCGCCAGAGAGACAGAGGCTCGTGCGCGGCGCGCTCGATTCCCTGCCGCCCGAACAGCGTCAGGTGATAGAGATGGCCTACTATCTGGGCCTGAGTCACAGCGAGATAGCCGCGAGGCTTGGGCAGCCTCTGGGCACGGTTAAGACGCGCACGCGACTGGGCATGATGAAGCTCAGAGAGCAGCTCAAAGATTCTTATAGAGGGGTTTTGTAGATGCACAGCTTCAGCGACGAAGAGATGATGGAGAGGGCCTCGCTCTACGCGCTTGGCGCGCTCAGCCAGTGGGAGGCACGCGCCTTTGAAGAGCACCTCTCGGAAGGCTGCGAAAGCTGTGCGGCCGAGCTTGAGAGCTTCGAAGCCGTCGCCGAATCGCTCGCGCTAGGAGCAACGGAGGCGGCTCCGCCCGCGCACGCCCGCTCGCGACTGCTCTCGCTCGTCGCAGGTGAAGAGGCGCGCACGCGTCCCGCGGATTTGCCTGACTCTCCTTCAGAGATGCTTCTGACTTTGCGCGCCGACGAAGGACGATGGCACGAAGTAGCCAAGGGGATCTCCGTCAAGCATCTCTTCACAGACCCGCAGAACGGCATGGTTACCACCCTTGTCCGCATGAAGCCCGGGACTCGCATCCCCCTGCACAGGCATAACGGCGTAGAGCAGTGCTACGTCATTGAAGGCGATTTTCATGCTGCCGATCAGAAGCTGGGCCCCGGCGATTTTCACTGCGCGCAGGCCGGCAGCGTTCACGAGCCGGTCTACACAGTGGAAGGCGCGCTGGTTCTCATCATAGCCCCGAAGGACTATGACGGATTCGCGCCCGGCCACGCTTGAGCAAGCGAAGCTAAGGCTCACCGCCGCAGGCGCGCAGAAGAGAGGCAGGAGGGGACGAGGGAGAGAGTTAAGCCTTCAACCTCTCTCTGCGCTAATCTCCGCGTCTCTTCTGCGCGCCTGCGGCGGTGAAGTTTTTCCCGCCCTCGATCAATCCGATGCGTCTATGCTCTACGTATCTGTAGCTGATTATGGCTTCGAACGAATATCACTTCATCACAGAGTGGCGCGTGGAGGGCACTGTGGAAGAGGTGTCCGCCATTTTGGAGGACGCGAGCGGTTTGCCGCGCTGGTGGCCTTCGGTTTACCTGTCAGTCGAAGAGCTTGAGCCGAATGATGAAAGCGGCGCGGGCCGCGTCGTCAGCCTTTACACGAAGGGCTGGCTTCCCTATACCCTGCGCTGGAAGTTTCGCGTGACGGCGTCACGCCATCCTTACGGCTTTACGCTGCGCGCCTTCGGAGACTTTGAAGGCACTGGAGTCTGGACGTTCAAACAGGATGGCCGGTTCGTTGAAATCATTTACGACTGGCGCATACGCGCGGACAAGCCGATGCTCAAGGCTCTCTCGTTCCTGCTCAAGCCGATCTTTTCAGCGAACCATCGCTGGGCCATGACGCGCGGCCTGGAAAGCCTCAAGCTGGAGCTTGCTCGCCGCCGCGCGCTCTCGCCCGAAGAGGCCGAAAAGATTCCTCAGCCGCCCGGCCCCACCTTCTCGCATAACCTGCACAAAAAAGAGCGAGCGCTCGCTTCCAGCGCATGAGGCTCGGCGAAAGAACCGTCAGGTTTTACGCATCGGCTTCCCTGCTCCAAGCTCTCGGAGGTCTTCGCGCGCGTCACCTAGCCGCTTTGTTCGCGAGCAAATCGTCGTCGCAAGCTTTCCCTGCGACTCACCCGCGTAGACAAGATACGTCGTTCCCCTTCTGAAGTTGTACCCGCAGGCGGCGGATTGAGAAGCTGTGAAGACGCTCAGCACTTTCCGCTCTGCGCCTTTCCAGGAAGTGTTGACAGCGAAGATTACTTCTACCTGCCAGAGTCCTGCCTGCTCGCCTCTGCCCTTCACCCGCTTGACCTGTAGCACCTTGCCGGAAAAGACCGCGCCGGCCTGGCTGAGCGACTGTGCAACGGAAGGCGGCGGCGCACAGGTGCAGGCGTAGCCCACATCAAAGTTCAGGAGCAGAAAGACAATAACCGTTAATCCCAGCTTTATGCTTCTCATAACAACCTCCATCAGCGTTATAGTGCAGCGTATGACCGGTCCTAGCCCGTAGCTTTCCGGCGGTACAGTAAATAACCCATCAGAGCACCAGCCAGAAAGCCTCCCCAATGCCCTGCCTTTATGTGGCCGGCCGCAAGCATGTCCAGCCCAAACTGGACGCCAGTTAGAACGACCAAAACAGCCAACCTTGCGGTCTGCTTTTTGTGCCAACTCAGCAGCCCTGATGCGACTGCGCCCGCAAGCGCCATGACCGCCTGAGACGCGCCCGAACTAACCAGCGCAGGAGTCGCCGCTACACCGATGAGGTGACCAATCGAGCCGCTCACAAAGTAGAGCGCGAGCAGTCGCCGCGAGCCTAAATCGCTCTCCAGCATGCCGCCCAGCAGCAGCAGCGCCAGCATGTTGAAGAGCAGGTGCGGGAAATTGACGTGCAGGAATTGCGAGCTGAGGATTCGCCACCACTCCCCCTCGCCCAGCAATTGCAAGTTAAGCGCGCCCGCCCGCAACAGCAGCGTCGAATGCTGCCTCGTAAACGGCGACAGGTTAAAAACCCAGGCTACAGTAAGCCACGCCACCAGGTTCAGCGAGATAATCGCACAGGTGGCCGGGGGCCAGCGAAAGCCCCTCTGCGCGCCGAGTTGAGACAGGATTTTTATAGAGAGCAACCGCATGAGTAAGCACCGCTCGCGTACCTGGCGTCGAACCCGCAAGGTGCTTGAGGCATCTAATTTACGGTTTTCAGAGCCTCAATTTTCGGGACGCCCGAGGGGGCGCTCTCGCCAAGCCAATTAAAACAGAAGGATATTAAGATGACTACGAAAAAGAGACAGATTGTTAAGAAAGAGGATTTCAGTCCCGCGGAGCAGCGCGCCGCCCGTTCCGAGCGCATCCTTGTCAACGAGGCGGAGCCTTATGGCTGGATGGCACGTTCGGAATCCGGCGCGGAAGCCGATTACCATCTCTTCTGCGAGCCGCAAACGCGACGACTGGCCTGCACCTGCGCGGACTTTATCTTTCGCGGAAACGCCGAGCCCGGCTACGAGTGCAAGCACGTCTCTGCGGTGCTCAAGTTCATAGCCCGCAGATTCCTGGAGACCGAATACAACCCGCGCAATCAGCAGCACGCGCGCGCGGCTTAAAAGGTAACGCCGTCTATTGAAAATGGTAAGGCCGGGAGATTTCATCGTGAAATCTCCCGGCCTTACCGGCTTAGGCTGGCTCGTCTACTGGCTGCGCTTCATCTGCGGCGCAATGTAGCGTACAGACTTCAGCTCGGCCAGGCTTGAAAGCTTCTCAATCGCTATCCGGCCTATGACGAGCTTTGAAGTCTTCGGGTCGAGCGAGAGTTCAAAGCCCAGCCGCTTGAGTTCTTCCAGAGCCTGCGGTGTTTTGTCAAAGAGCCAGACCTGTATTTCCGCTTTGCCGTTGGTGACGAACATCTGCTCGTCGGCAGAGGCAGGCGCTCCCTTGCTCAGCAAGCGGCTAAGCACGGCTGCGACCGAGGGGTGCATCTTGGCCAGCAGCTCCCGTTGGCGCTTCTGCTCAGGCGTCAGATTCTCATTAGCATTCCTTTGCTTCTCGTCAGCGTTCCCTACCGATGAGTCCGTGGTGTTTACGCCGTCAACTATGAAGTTGCTGTTGTCCTTGCGAGCCGCTTTCTCTTCGGTCTTTACCCTGCCGCCCGTCCCGCCGCCGGCTCCTCCTCCTCCGCCGGCTCCCTGCCCACTTCCCACAGCGCCCGGTTGAAGCACGACCAGGGAGGACGGAGCGTTTCGCGTTTGCATGGGAAGCTCTCTAATCCGTCTGGTAGTTACGTTAGCGCCTGAGTTAGTTACGACTCTGAATTCTTCGGTGCCGCCGATTGCGTTGTTGTTGACGCCTTCGGGCAGCTCGACAGGAACCTCTACGCGGCGCGGCTGGCCGCCGTCCGTCACTACAACCTCTTCCACGGCGACGAACGAGGTGAACTGCGTCATCAGTCTATATTCAAGCCCCAGCTGCGTGATGGTCTGTTTCAAGCCATCCTGCATGGCTCCCTGTTGCGCGCCCTTGTAATCCTTGCTCATCAAATCATCTATGCGCGTGCGCGCCCAGAGCGTCGCCAGCACGTCGTGATTCGAGTCCGCGTCCGGCAGATTGACGGGAATCTCCCGCACTACCTCGCGCCCGCTCATCTTGCCGCGCAGCCTTATCGTGCCGCTCGCGTGTCCCGTGTAGCGGCCCGTCAGTATCAAGGGCTTTGCGCCGAAGAGGTCAGGGATGCGTTTCGGATAAACGTCCGCTACCGGCAGCCCGGACCAATCGACAGAGATGTCCGTCAACAGCGGGTTACGCACCCTTTCGTGAAAGCGGCGAGCCGCGCGCGACCCATCGTCATTGAGGGAAACATACTCGACTTCGCCTCTTCCCTCTTCCGCCATCTTGTCCAGCAGGTAACGGTTGACGGAGCTTCCAATGCCGAAGGCGAAGACTCGCGCGTTCTGGTGCTTCTGAATCTCGCCTATTATCTCCATGTCGTTGCCCACGTAGCCGTCCGTCATGAAGCAGACGATGCGTACGTGATTCTGCGCGTCCGAAGGATCCAGCGCGGCGCGTATGGCCTTCATCATCTCGGTTCCGCCGCTTCCCGTGCGGGAAGAGAGAAAGTCCTGCGCCTTCTTCAGATTCTCGGGCGTGGCGGGCACGGGCCGCTCGAACAGAATGTGCGTGTCGCCGGCAAACGTGATGAGGTTAAACGTGTCCTGCGGGTAGAGACCGTCGAGCGCGAGCTTCATGGTCTCCTTGGCCTTCTCGATCGGAAAGCCGTTCATGGAGCCGGAGGTGTCCACCACGAAGACTAGCTCCTTCGGCGTCACGTCCTCTGCAGTCACTCGCTCTGGCGGCTGAAGAATCATTGTGAAGAAGCCGCCGCGCCCTCCGCGATGAGTCAGCACAGCATCGCTCACAAGCTTTCCAGCCACATCATAGCGGAGCGTGAAATCCTTGTTGGGTATCTCCGTGCGATTCTTCAAACGTACCAGGGCGCTAGACGCGGACTTTCTATCCACGTCAATCTCGTGCGAATTCGAAGTGACGCCGTCAAGACTGACGCCCGCGTCCAGCGTGACTTCAAGAGAGATGTCGTGCCCTGCGCGCATGCCTTCGCGCATCACGGGCGGAGTGATTCTGGAAGCGTCCGGCACTTTGTCCGTATCCGGCAGGGTTCCCGTAGCCTGCTGTCCCGTCGGAGTTCCGGGGATGTATCGCGGGCCTACAACCATTGGGAAAGTGAACTCGTAGGTTCCGTCCTCGTACTTCAGCGTCTCCACGTAGCTTATCTCTACCGTCACGCGCTCGCCCGGCATGATGTTGGCCACACTTTGCGTGAAGATGTTAGGGCGCTCCTGGTTCAGCAGGCTCGCCACCTGCCCGTTAGATCTGGCCGACTCGTACACGGCCTGCGCTTCTTCGCGCTTGAGTATCCGGCCGCGAACGGTGCGGTCGCCAACCTGCATGGTCATGTCGTCCACGGCCGCAGCCTGCGGCAGGGGAAACGTGTAGACGGCCTCTATCTTCTCTTTGAACGGATTCTCGAACTCCTGCGTGACGCGCACGCGCGAGAGGAATCCGCTAATCTCCGCCTTAACTGTCGTGCGTTTGAGCGGACAGGAGCCGGCCACGTCGCCGCGAGCATCTATCACTGCGAGCTCGCCCGGCGTGCCTCCGCTCGTCTGCGCGCGAGCAGGCTCTGTCCCCGGCAAAAGCGTGAGGGCGATTAAAGAGGCGCAGGAAATTGCCAGAAGGAAAGCTAAGATGGTAACGGGACTTCGACGCATGGGAATTCTCCTTCAAAAAAATAGTCACACGGAGACAGCGTACGAAGGACACGCTTCGTTGAAAGAGCGCCTCGCACTTTTGTACGGCTTCTATCCGGTCATGGAATGCGGGATGACCATCTTGAGCCCTGACTTAACTACTCCGGTGCTAGAACGAGAAAAGCTGGGGAGCCTTGCATTGATGTTCAAGTAGATGCGAGTTTCGTTTTCAAGCGTTTCCCGACATTCGAAAAATTTTTCCGAAATTTCGTGGCTTAAAAAGCTGGAGCGGCGATTCCTTTACTGGTAGAAATCGCCGCTCCCGGCTAGGGCCTTTTTGTAGCGCAGAGCCTTCGGCGGCTCTCTTTTCAACTGCGAGTCAGGTCAGTAGAGATTAAAGTTATACTCAATCTGAATATACTGACTGACATTTCTTCCGTCCTTCTGCGCCGGCACAAACTTTATCTGCCTGGCCGCCGCTATCGCCTTCTCCGTTAATCCGTCCGGCAATCCCTTCACCGCCTTGATATTCGTTACACTTCCCCCGGCTGAAAACACCGCCCTCAGTATCACCGTTCCGGTCACCTGATTCCTTCGCGCCTCTTCCGTATATTGCGGCTCAGGCCTCGACAGTATCCTCGCCTTGCTCGTCACGTCCTTTGTCGTATAGACCTTGTTCGGGTCGGCTCCGCCTCCTCCGCCTCCTCCGGCTCCCCCTCCGCCAAGGTTAGTGTCGCCACCTCCGGTGTTGTACCCACGCCCCGGCCCGTAACCCGCCCCGTCACCTTTGCCAACGCCAGTGCCTGCCCCACCGCCGTAGCCTTCCCCGCTTCCTGAGCCTCGCGACAGCTCCGTGCTGTTGGAATTTGGCATACCGTATGGCAGATTCCTCGTATCGGGAGGAAACAGCGTCGGGTCTGCTCGCATGGTCGGAGTAACCGGCAACAACGCCTGCTTCGGCGGAGGAGGCTCAGGCCTTGGAACTACTATCTGAGGCTCCAGGCTCGCCGTAGGCAACTTGCCTGCACTGGCCTGCCTGGTCTCGGCTTCGTCGCCGCCGCCTCCGCCGCCTCCGGCCTTCTCCTGCTTGGGCTTGATGCCTCCGCCCGTGCCTTTGTTCGTCCCGGCAGTCCCCTTCTCCGGCTCTTCTTCCTCCTCAGGAATGTCTACCATCTCGACGGAGAGGCGCTCCTGCTGGGCCTGAGCCATCTGCTCCTGCTTTATCCTTCTGTATCTGTCTATCCCGTAAAATCCTCCCACCAGAAACAGAATGAACGCAAAAGCGGCGACTCCGGCCAGCGCCATGTTCTTAGTCTCGGCTGTCTCTTCCGTAGATAGTGACCGATATCTGTTAGGCAGGGACGAAGCGACAACGCCGGCCAGGATGAGAAACACGACTCCCAGTATGACCATGACAACTTTGGTCAAGACTGTCGACTGGCTTCTCTCCAGGAGCATGATGCCGGAGGCCATAACGAGCATCACCAGGATGGCCGAGATGAGGGCAACGGCGATGTTCGGGCGAGTGACGAACTTCCAGAACAGTGTGGCGGTCGCGGTTATGCCTCTGCGGGTGAAGCCCAGGGGGTCTCGCTTAAATTCGGGCCATGAGAGCTGAGCGTCGTGAGCGAATTCTCTTATCTCTTCGGAGAGGCGTCCGACTATGGAGCGCTCTTCTATTATCGTTAAATGGTATTCGTTGTTATAAGGGGAAGCAGCAACCGCATCCGAATCTTCGTGTACGGAAATGTAATTTTCGCCGGATGGGGATTCGTCGCCGGGAGCGGCGGCTCCTGTGCTCGCCATGGTCTGCTGTAGAACGGCGTTGCTGCTCATTGCTGCATCACTGGCGGGCGACTGGGCGGGGATGGTCGCTGTATCCTCTTCCGCCGCGGCTTCGCGAGTAACAGCAGCCGGTTCGTTTAAAGGCGTGCCATCTACGGGGCAAAAACTGAACTTATCTGCAAACTCTTCCTGGCACACACTGCATTGTTTCATTTCTTCTACCTCTAGCTGGAGACGCTTTATTTATAAAACAGGAATTCTCTAGACGTGTCTAAGGGCTTCCATAAAACTACCTTGCTTCAGGTCGCCCCGCTACCTCGATCCTGAACGCGGTCGAGCGGCTTACTGGGGAAGCAACCCTTCAGGCTCGTTCAGGCTCAAACCGCATTATACTACTCTTTGTTAAACTGTGAAGCGAGCGCGCGCCCGCGCTAACCCTCTAGGTAGCAGACAGTTTGATGCAATCAAAGGCCAAACGGTTGACGGGCCTTATCAGCCGCATCTAAACTGTTTTGTCGCTCCCCGTAAAAGTTTCAGATAGGCGAAAAAGCGCCTGAAATTTTGGCGAAAAACTCTAAGTCCCAGTCATTCAGTCAATTGAAGAGATTATGTTCTTAAACCGGAACCCTTTTCGCGCACATTTCGCGGGCCTTCTGGCGGCAGCGCTTATTCTGCACTTGGGTCTGGGCGGGCTCACGGGCTTGGCGCAGACAACGCCTGAGCCGCGACGCGAGCAGCTGCTGAACGGCCTGAACATTTTGCTCTGGGAGCGCCCCGGCAGCCCCGACGTGCTCATCAAGCTGCGCGTTCATAGCGGCTCTGCCTTTGATTTGGCTGGCAAAGCCGGGACTATGGCCATCCTCGGCGATGCGCTCTTTGCTGACCCGACCACGCGCGAGTACGTCACGGGCGAGCTTGGCGGAAGGCTTGAGGTCACGACCGACTATAACTCCATCAACATAACGCTCTCGGCACGAGCGCAGGACTACGAGCGGCTGCTGGAACTGCTGCGTGCGGCCATGGTGAACATCTCGCTTACTGCCGACAGGGTGTCGGAGCTGCGCGATGCGCGAGCCAGAATGGTACGGGAAGCAGGCACTAATCCTACGCTCATAGCCGACAGGGCCGTTTCTGCGCGTCTCTTCGGCGATTATCCGTATGGCCGCCCGCTCGAAGGCTCTACAGCCACGCTCGCACGCGTAGACCGCACGGACGTTCAGTACGCGCGAGAGCGATTCCTGAACCCTAACAACGCCACGATGGTCATAGTAGGCGGGGTAGAGCGCGGACGAGCCCTGCGCGCACTGCGCCAGCTTCTGGGTGTCTGGCGCAAGAGCGAGGGCATAGTTCCCTCTACCTTCAGGCAGTCCGACGCTCCGAACAGACAGACGCTGCTGGTGGACTTTCCCGGGACGGAATCGGCGGAGGTCAGAGTCGCCTCGCGGGGCCTTGCTCGCTCAGACCGCGACTATTCAGCCGCGAGCGTACTGGCACTGATTGCACGCGACCGCTGGCAGTCGGCAATGCCCGAGCTAAAGCAGAGAGCCTTCTTTGTTCGTCACGAGGCGCACGTGCTTCCGGGCATCTTCGTCATGGGCGCAAGCGTGCGCGCCACCGATGCCCCGCGCGCCCTGCAGACGGCGCAGCAGGTCTTGCAGGATTTAATCAGGACGCCGCCCACGGCCACGGAGCTTGAGCGTGCGCGTGGCGAATTGGTCGCGACCTTCAACAGGCAGACGGAGAAGCCTGAATCGGTCGCAGACCTGTGGCTGGATGCAGAGACTTACAAGCTGCCGTCCGTCAGTGACAGGGCAAGAGCTTTGAGCGCCGTCACGGCATCGGACGTTCAGCGCGTCGCCGCGAAACTTTTCTCGCCGCCGCCAGCACCAACCAGCGCGGCTAACAAAACAACAGCCGCACCGGTTGTCTCGGTCGTAGTC
>DASVVZ010000160.1:0-3890 GCA_036389875.1 Pyrinomonadaceae bacterium | reverse complement strand
AGCCATCGCGCCGCTTCAGGTGGACGCGCCCGAACGCACGGGCTCAATCGTCGTCATAGAAGACGTGACTACGACTGCGCGACTCGAAGAGCAATCGCAGCAGCGCGAGAAGCTCTCTTCCATTGGCCTGCTGGCCGCAGGTGTGGCCCACGAGGTCAACACGCCTTTGACGGGCGTCTCGTCCTACACGCAGATGCTCCTCGGGATGCTTCCTGAAACTGACCCGAAGCACGCGTTGTTGCAGAAGGTGCGTCGTCAGGCAGACCGCGCCAGCAACATTGTCAATAACCTGCTCAACTTCTCGCGCACGGGCAGCGCCACGGAGTTCACAGAAGTTGACGTACATCGTGTGCTGGACGACACCCTTCAGCTTTTAGAGCCGCAACTGCGCCACAGCCGTATAGAGATTGAGCGCCGCTACTCGGACAATCTCCCGCACATTTACGGCAACGCGGGAAAGCTGCAACAGGTCTTTACAAATCTTCTGCTGAACGCGCGGGATGCCATCCCGGAGGGCGGGCACATCGTGCTGAAGACATCCCTGTCAGAAAGGGACGTTCAGGTAGAGGTTATTGACGACGGCATAGGCATCGCGCCGGAAAACATAGCCAAGATTTACGACCCGTTCTTTACCACCAAAGGCGTTGGCCGAGGCACGGGGCTGGGCCTCGCCGTCACCTACGGCATAGTGCAGGAGCACGACGGCCACATCAGTGTGCAGAGCGCGCCCGGACGGGGCACTACTTTTCGCATCACGCTTCCCACAATGCTCGGGCGAGCGCGCCTGCAAGCGGCTGGAGACTGAAAAATTGGTACGAATAGAAGCAGATTTACTATCCCTTATCCCCAACACCTATCCACTGTTCTGCATCTAATGAAATTGATTTTAATCGTCCCTCGCACCGTAGATTTATAAAGCAAATATTAGGGCTCAAGCTTATCAAGGAGGAGAGCGCCGGGGCTTTTGAACTGAAGTTTCCGGGCCGAGATTCGTTCCTCTTTTTTACTGAGAACAAAGTTTGGGAACAGAGAAAAGAATGGCTAGGAAGGGCTCAGTTCTCGTCGTTGACGACGAGGAGATTATGCGCGACGTTCTGGAAACGCTGCTTTCTGCGGAAGGCTATCGCGTTGACCTGGCGAAGACCGGAGAGGAAGGGCTCGAAGCATACGGGCGTCGCGCCTACGACGTGGTGCTGCTGGATGTCTCCATGCCCGGCATGGGGGGGCTGCGCGCGCTCGAAGAGTTTTTGAAGATGGATCAGGAGGCCGTGGTCATAATGATTACGGCGTACGCCACCTTCGACACAGCCATAGCGGCCTGGGAGAAGGGGGCCATAGGCTGCGTCAGAAAGCCTTTCCTGAACGAGCAGATTGCGGCGACCGTCGCGGCCGGCGTCAAGCGTCGTCGCAAAGAGGAAGAGCGACAAACCCTGCGGCGTGCCATGAGCCGCATGGTAGACCGTGGCGCTATGGTCGGCCGCTCCGAAAACATGCAGACCGTTTTTCGCATGGTTGACCAGGTAGCGCCCGCACGCTCCACCGTCCTCATCACGGGCGAGAGCGGCACCGGCAAAGAGTTAATCGCCCGCGCCATTCACGAGCAGAGCCCGCGCGCGGCGAAGCAATTCGTCACGGTCAACTCTTCGAACATCCCTTCGGAGCTTCTTGAGTCGGAGCTGTTCGGCCACACGCGCGGCGCTTTCACGGGCGCTGTCGCCGCCAAGAAGGGGCTGTTTGAGGTCGCCGACGGCGGCTCAATCTTTCTGGACGAGATAGGCGACATTCCGCCCGAGACTCAGGCGCGATTGCTTCGCGTCATACAGGAGCGCGAGTTCACGCCTCTTGGCGACACCAGCCCGCGCCGCGTGGACGTTCGTATCATCGCCGCCACCAACGTGGATTTGAAAGAGGCCGTGAGGCAGGGAACTTTCCGCGAAGACCTTTACTACAGGCTGTCTGTCGTTACGATTGAATTGCCGCCTTTGCGCGACCGGCGCGAAGACATACTGCCACTCGCTCAGCACTTCATACGCAAGTACAACGAAGAGAACGGCCGGCAGGTCTCGGAGCAGATGGTGCCCGAAGTGCTGGCGCTGCTGGAAGCCTACGCCTGGCCGGGCAACGTCCGAGAGCTTGAGAATACGATTGAGCGGGCGGTCGTCATTGCGCCCGGCACGGAAATCACGCGCGAGTGCCTGAGGCCCGAAATCAGCAACCCTGAATCCGTGCGCGCCGCCATGCGCGACGGCTCAAGCGCCGCCACGGGCATCGACATAGGCCGCGGCGTCAACTTCTATGATGAAGTGCGCCGCTTCGAGATTGACCTCATACGCCGCGCGCTTGAGCAGACGAGCGGCCACCAATCCCGCGCCGCGCGCCTGCTGGGCATGAACGCCACCACGCTCAACTCAAAGATTAAGACCTACAACATTGACCCCAGACAATAGCTCGGAGGCCGCGGGCGGAGAGAGAGCCGCCTTCGTGGTAACCTCCAACCTCTTCGTCTTCACCTGGCGGCCTCTACGCGGTTGCGGCCCTGCTCTTTGGCTTGATAGAGGGCCAGGTCCGCGCGGGCTATCATGTCGTTGCCGGATTCGTTGTCCCAGAGGGTGGCTGCGCCTACGCTGAGGGTCAGGGGGAAGACGCGTTCGCCGTCTCCGAAGGAGCGGGAGCGCGCGGCGTGGCTAATCTTTTCCGCCAGGCTGACGGCGCCTTCCAGGTCGGTTTCGGGCAGCAGCACGAGAAACTCTTCGCCGCCGTAGCGGAAGACCACGTCGGAGCCTCGCACGTTTTCAGTCAGGACAGTTGTCACCTGTTGAAGCGCTACATCACCTGCCGCGTGTCCCTGCTCGTCGTTGACCTCTTTGAAGTTATCCAGGTCTATCATCAGGCAGGAGAGCGGGCGATTGTAGCGGCGCGTCTCGGACATCTCGCGCGCCAGCATGTGTTGCAGGCCGTAGCGATTGAGCAGGCCCGTCAACCCGTCCGTCATGGCCCGCTCCTGCGCTACGTCAGCGCGTGCCACGGCTTCCTCGGCCCGCCTTCTGAGAGAGTCGCGCTCCTGCTTCAAGCGAAGCGCCACGTAGACTCTGGCCAGCAGCTCTTCGGCCTTGAACGGCTTGCTGATGTAATCGTTCGCGCCTAGAGAGAGGCCGCTCACCTTCACTTCCGTTTCGTCCCGCGCTGAGAGAAAGATGACGGGCGTGTCGCGCACCATGTCGTCCGCTTTAATCTGGCGACAAGCTTCGAGCCCGTCCATCACGGGCATCATCACGTCCAGTATCACCAGGTCGGGGCGCTCTGTGCGCGCCTTCTCGACGGCCTCTCGCCCGTTCTTCGCCGTCGTCACACGATAGCCCGCCCTCTCAAGCCTTCGCTGAATCAGCGCGCGGTTAATCGGCTCGTCGTCAGCCACCAGGATAGTCTCGGAGCTACTTTCCAAACCTTCAGCCATAGGAAAACTTTATCAGATTTTATACGTCCGCGTCGGGGATTTCCGGCGGGAGGCGAAACCAGAAAGTAGAGCCTTCTCCGGGACGGGAACTGACGCCGATTTGTCCGCCGAGGCGCTCGACCAGCCTTTTTGAGACGGCAAGGCCGAGACCGCTTCCGCCGTAGACGCGCGTGTTTGAAGCATCCAGTTGCCGGAACTCTTCGAAGATTTGAGGAAAGGCCGCAGCGTCAAAGCCTATGCCGGTGTCCTGCACGCTTATCTGCACGCCGCCCGAGGAAACGCGCTCGACCTCTACTCTGATCGAGCCGCTTTCGGTGAACTTGACCGCGTTCGACAGCAGGCTCGTCAGGATTTGGCGCACTCGCTCGGGGTCTGTGCGAATGATTGGAGCCTCTTCGGAGATGTGCACGGTGATGTCCAGCCCCTTTGCCTCGGC
>DASVVZ010000159.1:0-5772 GCA_036389875.1 Pyrinomonadaceae bacterium | reverse complement strand
CGCGTCCGCGGTCTTCAGCTTGTCCACCGAGAGCCGTATGATTATCTGGTTGCCACGGATTTCGCCCGAATCAGCGTCACCCAGATCAACCTGCTGTGAAACCTCGCCGCTATTGTCGATCTTGCCGTAGGTGTAAGAGACGGAGCCGTCTTCTTGGGCAGTCGCCGTCACGAACAGAATTACGTCTCCGAAGTTGGAGCTCATCAGCCACGAATTTCCTGTGGACTTGAGGCCCAGATTCTTCAAGGTCAGCGTGTAGACGATTTGGCGTGTCGACGCGTCGTAGGCGAAATCGCCGTTGATGATGTCCTGAGCCTCAGTCGCCCCGGCGGGATTAGCGCCCGTCTCGAAATACTGGTCGCCTTCGGGGTCTACAATCTCCGGCCCGTTGGGGTCTGGGAAGAGGCTGTAAGGATGCGGAACTGCGCTGAGGCCGAGCGCGCGGCGCACAGCGTTATGAGCGTCAACGTAGCCGGCGCCGACTTCCCTCTCGGCGTACGGCATGGGGTTGGCCGTCTCTCTGAGGATTGTCACCACATCATCCGGCATCAGGGTTGGATTGGCTTCCAGCATCAGCGCGACCACGCCTGAGACGTGCGGGCACGCGAAGCTTGTCCCCTGAGAGGTCGTGTAGAAGGGCAGGAACGCTGGCGGAATTGTCCACGGGTCGTTCGAGCCCACGAAGATTGGAATCGCGCCCGCGGTATTGGTTATTCCGGGGCCTTTCATGCGAGCGCTCTTGATGTCTAGACCCGGCGCTGTGATGTCGGGCCTCAGATTAGGTTTGGCGGACGGGTCTGCGGGCATCCCGGCTACGTCTGTGCCGTCTCCGATGTTCTGCCCGCGCGAGCTGAAACTGGTGGGCTGCCCCAGGCCCCGCTTGTAGCCGGCCGCCACAGAGATTGTCCACGGCATGGTCGAGTAGGGATTAATCGCTCCGTCCACGTCGCCAACAGAGTCTATGCCGTTGCCTGCGGCGAAGACGACCGTGATGTTCCGGTCGTGAGCCGTGCGCGTGGCCACGTTGATGGGGTCGCTCGGGTCCAGAGCTTCCGGCGAGGAGGCCAGCGTAGTTCCCCAGGAGTTGTTGATGATGCGAATGTTGTACTGCGACTGCTTCACGAGCAGGTAATCGTAAGCGCCCAGAAGGCCCACGAGCGGAAGCCCAATCTCATTGCCGGAGTTGACTCCAATCAGATGCGCTCCCGGCGCGACGCCGCCGTAAAAGTTGCCGCTCTGAACGCCCGTGCCCGCCGCTACGGCCGCGCCGTGCGTGCCGTGGCCGGACTCTAAATCCGAGTGCTGCTGATTCTCCAGATAGACGGGCGCGTAGAATCCCGTCTCTTCGTAGAGGATATCGAAGATGTTGATGCCTACGCCGAGCGCCAGCCCTGCGTCGCCGACGTTCATCTCGGAGATTGGCTGTATGACGTTCTGCACGGTCTTTGTGCCGTACTGCAAATCCGCGTGAGTGGCGTCGATCCCCGTGTCTATATAACCTATGCCGATGCCTTTGCCTGAGAAAGCCATCCCCGGATTCTGCCGGTTGAGACGTGTTGCTTCGCGGTCGGCCATCAACTGCGGCACGCCTATGAAGGGGCGGCTCTCGTTGGTGAAGGTCTTCAAGATGCGGTTGCCCCAGACGGAGCGCACGCCCGGCTGAGTACGCACGGCTGCAAGCTGCACGGCGTTCATAGGCACAATCACCATGGGCAGCTCTCTCAGGGCGAAGCCCTTCTTAATGCCTACCGAGCGCAGGCGGTCAAGCTCGGTCTTCGCGGGCATCCTTTGATACGTGATGACGGCAGGAGCGACCGCACCCGTTGCGCTCAGGTGAGAGACCAGGAGCGGGTCGACCTTCGCACCGCTTAAGGCGGCGGTCGGCGCGGTTGCCATGACTTGCGCTTTCGCAGCGCCTCCGGCCGACGGCAGATTAGGGACTGCGCTGAAGGAAAGCGCGAAAGCCGTCAGGACTAGAAGCATGACGCAGTATGGGATTCTGCCTGTTCGTTTGATAGCCATTTTCATTCCCCTTTCCGCGCTACCCTGAAGGGGCCGGGCGCGTGCCGCTTAAGGTTTCCGAAGTTCTGAAGAGTCGCAGGGCTTCTCTGCTTAAGCTCATCAGGGACGGGCCGGGCGCTTGCTTCATTCACCGCCCGTCGCTTCGCGTTTAACTACAGCGTGTTGTCCGGGTCTGTCCTTCAACTTGAAAGGGGGTGTTGAAAGATTCTTTGAAAGGCTCGGGACGCCGTCTTCCCCCAAAGAGCGGCGTCCCGGCTGAGCGGGCGAATTAATTCCCCGCGACGAATCTTTGCGCGAACGAGTTGAGCTTCGCGGCCAGCGCGGCTCGCGTCAGGCCCGAGTAGACCTCAACGCGCGGCCCCGGCAAGACCTCAAACTGTCCCGGCCCCGTCTGCTTGACCGAAGCCGGATAGACTTCAAGAAATCCCCTGTCGATGGCTAACTGCACGTAGCCGCGCAGCGCGAGCGGTATCTCAGAGTTATCTACGATCGGCTGTCCCTGGTAGGTGACCGTCGCCCCGGCCTTCGACTTCGCTTCAGTATCTAGCCCGAGCGCGCGAATGAAAGCCACGGCCAGCTCAAGGCGTGTGGCCGGGTCAGCCGGAGAGAAAGCCGAGCCTTGCGCGCCAAGGATTGCTCCCGGCACGCCCTGCGCGTCCGGCGTCAGGTAGTCACGCAGTGTAGCCCCCCTGCTCGTCACCGCCTCTGCTATCGCTGCGAATTCGGGCGAGACATCCGAGAACTTCATAGCGCCCGTGTACTGGCGTAGCGGAGTGTTCAGCGCGAGCGCTCGCGCAAAGTCCTCGCGCGTGACCGCATCGTTCGGGTGGAACAGGCCGTCCGAGAAGCTGTCGATGCGACGATTGATGATCGCAAGCTCTATCTGCGCCTGATTGTCGTGGCCCTGAATGTCGCTTATCGAGGGCGAGATGCTGATTCGCTTCTGCGTAATGGTGCCCGTCACATCACCCGGAAGCGCCGCTCCCGAAGTCGGAATCAGCGGAGTGCTAACGCCCTGCGTAGTAACCCCACGAGCGCCCCTGACTTCCATAATCCACTGGCCGGACTTAGGGTTCCTGACTAACACCTGACGGGTCGGAGCGTTCAGCACGGGAAGCCCCAGGCCGCTCGAATAGGTCTTGCCGTCCGGGTCTGTCAGCACGATGCCGACCGGATTGGTCTGCCCGTAAGCGGCCACGCTGGCAAACACGTCCAGCACGCTCACGCCCTGCTCAACATTGAATCTTCTGGCGTTGACGGAATCCGGCCCGGGTGTCGCCACCGGGTCGAACGGTATGGTGAAAGGCTCTGGCGCGGGCCCCGTGGTGGAAAGCGCGGCGTTGAACTGCGGATTCAGGAAAGCGCCGTATGACCTCGTGCGATTGAAGACCTTGTCAATGGCTGCGTAAGCGTTGATGTAGCCCGCGCCGACTTCCCAGTCTTCACGGCCAGGCATGCGCGTAGCCGTCTGCACCAATATGCTCCTGACTTCGTCCGGCGTAAGCGTAGGGTCTGCGTCTAGCATCAGTGCGACCGTTCCCGCCGCGAACGGCGTCGCCATAGAAGTCCCGTGTATCTGCGTGTAGAAGGGGACAAACGCCGCAGGTATCTCGGCATCAGCCGCGCCGCCGTTGGCCGATACATTCGAGGTAGAGCGCACGCTGATGATGTCCGCCGTGAACCTTGTGCTGGTAGGAAACTCGCGACCGTCGCCCGGCGCAGTGATAGTCGGAGCGTCGTAATCGTCCAGCGGGTCGCTGTTGCCCAGCCGCTCTTCTTTCGGAAGGCCGCGAGAGCTATCGGGAGCGAGGCCGCCCTCCTTGTTGCCCATCGCCACGCCTATCACCCATGGGGCCTTCGCGTAGCGATTCCACGTTCCCTTGCCCGGCCCCGAGTTTGCGCCCGCGAAGAGTATGACCGCCTGTCGGTCGTACATCATCTTGCTGGCGATGTTGATTGGGTCGCTCGGGTCGAATGGTGCGAAGCTGCCGTAAGAGTTGGAGACGACGCGTATGTTGTAGGTGAACTGCTTGGAGATGGCCCATTCCCACGCGCCGAGCGCGTTCAGCACGAAGATGCCCGCGCCGAGCCCCGCGCCTATGACTTTCGTACCGGGCGCGACGCCTGCGTAACGACCGCCAGATCTTGTCCCGCGACCGGCTATGATTCCGGCGCAGTGCGTGCCGTGTCCCACGGACTGATCCGTGTTCGGCACGTTCTCAAGGGTCACGAGCGGCGTGAACTGGCCGTCAACCATCTGTGTGCTGGTTACGACCTGCACGTTCTGAATGACCGCTTCACCGAACTTCAGGTCATCATGCGTGGCGTCCACGCCCGAATCAATCACCAGCACGGAGAAGTTGCCCTGTCCCGAGACAGGCGTTCCGCCGTTCGAGCGAGCGAAGCTCTGGTCATTCAAAGTGCGGGTAACGCCCGCCAGCATCTTCGCCTGGTCTATAAAATATTCCAGCCTGTCGTTAGACCAGACGGAGCGTACGCCCGGCATGGCTGCCAACTGCCTGACCTGTCCGAGGGTCGCTGGCACGGCCACCATGCCAAGATTCTGCAAGGTGATGCCACGCGTCAGGCCGAGCCCGCGCAGCGCTTGCAGGTGCGAATCCTTCAGACCGTCGCTCGTCTCGAAAGCGACTATAACCAGCCCCGCGTCCAGAGCGTCCGGCTGGGCGGCTAAGTCTGCCTGAAGCTTCGGGCTCAGGGTCGCGGCAGAAGCTGCTATGGAAAAAATTGTCGAGAGGATAAAAGCTGCTGCTAGCTTTTCCGTAATTCTTCGTATCATCTTCGGCCTCCGTTTTACGCTTCGCTTGGCTTGGGTCTATTTCCAGCTAATCAACGAGCACAAAATATAGGCCGGGGATTGAGAAAAACTTGAGGATGCGGAAAAAGCGAAAAATGGCCGGATTTACAGCGAAACAGCCCCCTCCAAATCCCTCTACGGGACTTGAGGAAAACTTGAGGTGAAGTTAAGCGGCCCGGAATGTTGCGATCAGGTTGCGGAATCCGCCCGAATCTTGCGATTACATTGCGGGGAATTGCTGCTTCAATGAGCCGAAGCGGAAGGCGTCGTTGATGCGAACCTTTGCGGAGCGACGCGCCCCGGCAAGCCACTCTTTCAAGTGCGCGCCGAGGCGCTCGCCCATCAGTTGACGCCGGATCTCCGGCGCAGCTTCCTCAAGAGTTTTGGCGCGGGCCATCTCATGCGCGGTTACTTTAATGATGTGATAGCCGAAGTCCGTTTGAACTACCCGGCTGATCGCGCCGGGCTTGAGTGCGAAGGCCGCGTCGTCGAATGCCTTCGGGTGGGAATCGCGTGTGAAGACGCCAAGGTCGCCGCCCTGTTCGCGCGAAGAAGGGTCTTCGGACGACTCGCGCGCAAGCTCAGCGAAGTCCGCGCCCGACTGTGCTATCCGGCGCAGCTCCTCCGCGCGAGCGCGCCGTTTGTCCATCTCCTCCCGCACGCCCCTTTCAAGAGCATCGCCCGCGAGACTCTTTTCACGCTCAAGCTGCATGCGCACTAGGTTGGGCCGCGCGGCTATGAGTATGTGAGAGGCCGTGACCCGCTCAGGCAGTTGAAGCGCTGCGTCCGCCTTGTGATCTTCGTAATACCTCTTCACGTCGTCGTCAGTGACGGAAGTCTCCTTCGCCAGCTCGTCGCGCATCTTCGCGCCGTAAAGCTCCCAGCGTATGACATCCCTGTACTCTTCTCGCGAGAGATGATTGCGCGAGAGATAT
>DASVVZ010000158.1:0-3902 GCA_036389875.1 Pyrinomonadaceae bacterium | reverse complement strand
GAGAGCAGGTACATCAGATACTTCTTGATGTTGCTGAAGATGGCGCGGCCCTCTTCCACAGCCGCCACGATGGAGGCGAAGTTATCGTCGGTCAGAGTCATGGCGGCCGCCTCTTTGGTGACATCCGTGCCCGTGATGCCCATGGCTATGCCTATGTCGGCCTTCTTGAGCGCGGGCGCATCGTTGACGCCGTCGCCCGTCATGGCGACTATGTCGCCGCGCTCCTGCAGGGCGGTAACGACCCTGAGCTTGTGCGAGGGCGAGACGCGAGCGTAAACCTCTATCTCTTCCACGGCACTGCTGAACTCACGGTCGTCCATGACTTCAAGCTCCGCGCCCGTCACCAGACGGCCACCCTGCAGGAGTCCGAGCTCGCGTGCGACCGCCTGCGCCGTCAAAGGATGGTCGCCGGTAATCATCCTCACCTTGATGCCCGCGTCAAAGCACTCCCTGATGGCAGCCCTGGCTTCGGGTCGCGGCGGGTCAATCATCCCCAGCAGGCCGACAAAGGTCATGTCTTGCTCGGCCGTCTCAAGCGTGGCGTTTCGCTTCTGCGCTACGACCAGCACGCGCAGCGCCTCGCTCGCCATCTCCTGAGCGATGTGAAGAATCTCGGCCCTGGCCTGACGGCTCAAGGGGGCTTCGCCATCCTGCGTCCACAGGCGCGTGCAGGAGTTTAGAAGGATTTCAGGTGCGCCCTTGGCATAAGCCACTACGCCGTCCGGTGTGGTGTGCAGCGTGGTCATGCGCTTGGTCTCGGAGGTGAAGGGGATTTCACCCGTGCGCGGAAACTCTCTATCAAGCGCTGGTTTATCCAGCCCGGCCTTGACTGCCGCCACTACGAGCGCCCCCTCCGTCGGGTCGCCCTTGATAGCCGCGCGCTCATCATCCTTGGAGCGCGAAAGGCGCGCGTCCGACGAGAGCGCGGCCGCCGTCAACAGCAGCTTTAGAGACTCAGTAGCTTCGATTAATGAGCCGTCCTGCATAAACTCGCCCGCGGGCTCGTAGCCCGCGCCCGTGACCTCGTACGTCTGCCCGGCCACGAAAATCCTTCTCACGGTCATCTCGTCTTTAGTGAGCGTGCCGGTTTTGTCGGAGCAGATGACGGAGGTGCTTCCGAGGGTTTCCACTGCCGGAAGGCGACGCACGAGCGCGTGCCTCTTGACCATGCGCTTGACGCCTATGGCGAGCGAGATGGTGACGACGGCAGGCAGGGCTTCGGGGACGACCGCGACCGCCAGCGCCACGCCGAAGATGAACATCTCTATGAAGGGCTGGCCCCGGAAGAGACCCAGTATGACTATCAGAGCGACGACGACGAAGGCCGCGCGGGCAAGCTGTTTGCCGAGCTTGTCCAGGTTCACCTGCAACGGGGTCTTGCCGGTCTCGACATCTTCTAGCATCCGGGCAATCTTCCCGAACTCCGTCTTCATGCCGGTGGCTACGACCAGCCCTCGGCCGCGCCCGTAGGTGACGACCGTGCCCGCGTAGGCCATGTTCTTCCTGTCGCCTGTGCTTATATCTAGACGCTCAAGCGGGCCGGTCTGCTTTGTGACGGCGACGGATTCGCCCGTGAGCGGGGACTCTTCCACCTGAAGATTGATGGCCTCCATCAGGCGTATGTCGGCCGGAATTTTGTCGCCCGTGATGAGAATAGTAACGTCGCCCGGCACAAGCTCTCGGCCCGAGACTTCCACCTCCTGCCCATCACGAAGGACTGTGGCGGTGGGCGCGGCCATCTCTCTTAGGGCTTCTATGGCCCGCTCCGCGCGGTACTCCTGTATGAAGCCAAGCCCGACCGCGAAGAGAACTATGACGGCGATGGCTACGGCTTCGAGCCCGTGGCCGAGGAAGAAGGAGAGCGTAGTGGCTATCAGCAGTATGATGATGAGAACGTTCTTGAACTGCTCGAACAGAATCTCCCATGGCGAGATCCTGTGCGCGGCGAGCAACTCGTTCGGGCCATACTGCGCGAGCCGTCGCGCGGCCTCACTGGAAGTGAGTCCGTCGGGCGTAGATTCCACGCGCTCGAAGGCCCGCTCGACGGGGAGCGTATGGAAGGGCGTAGCGTCGGCGGCGGCGTGCGCCGCAGGCTTGGGGGCAGCTTTGTCCAAGTTCGTATGAGTGGCAGAAAGATTGCGATTCAATGTAAACGGATCGCCCTTATGACAACACGCGAACGCGTCTTAACGCAAGGCTAAATGTTAATCGGAGTGGGTGCGTAGAAGCCAAAAGCTACGACGCGGGCTTTAGTGCGGAAACAGAAGGGCCGAGCGCAACAGATTCGTCCCGGCCTTAAGGTCTGAATTGACCTTGAAGGCAATCAGGCGCGTGGATTCAAATCAGCTGAACCGGGCGCGCTCGGCCTGCCAGTTTTGATAGTAGCCGCCAAACTCCAGCAGGCGCTCGGGGCAGACGTTCGAGCGTGCGACGGGCCAGCCCAGAAGGCTCAGCAGCATGCGCTCTACAGTCCATCGCAGGTGCTCGCGCGCGCAGAGCATGGCTTCCGAGGGGCGGCTCGCGAAAGGGTCTCCGTGCACCAGCCTGTGGCGTATCTCCATCAGGGGCCACTCGGCCGGGCTTCCCGTCAGGGGCCAGAGGTCTGATAAATCCAGAGAGTAACGCGCGCAGAAATTCTGGAACACATGCGAGAAGGGAAACCGATTCAGCTCGCGAATCTTTTCATAGATAAGAGCGCGACTGTCGCTCTTGTCTATGAGAAGCGGGTGCTGCTTCAACCACTTCCGCAGGTCGCGCTCCAACTGGCGAAAATTTTCTGATGGAATTATCTCGTAATCGTCCTGGCGGCGAAAAAAGGTCAGGGCGGATTCAAGTGCGGAATAAAGAGTGATAAAAGAGCTTTCCAGGCCGGCCCCTTCGGCCGGGAGAGAGAAGCTTATGGCGCGGTACAGTATATCCTCTAACTCCGTCTGCCTGATGACAGCCGCCGCAGTTGCTATGAACTCTGGCAGATTCGATTCGTCGACCAGCGCCTCTTTTGAGCCGGCGGGGGATGGGGCGTCAGCAGTTTGCCTGGAGCAGAAATGTCTTAATAGCTCATGCTCCGTCATCTCCTCGATCACCATAGGCGGGGAAGTTTACCCTCACATGGGCATACAAGGCGAGGCCGCATAAGTCCCGGGCGTGACAACTGAACAGGCTTTATTCAAATTTCTAAACGCGATAGAAGCGGATAGTGGTCTGAGGCGTGGCGCGCGATCTCGGTTTTTATGACTTCGCATGAGAGAAGTTTCTGGTTGAAGGCGGCGGGCAGGAAGATGTAGTCGAGCCTCAGATGCGGATTCCAGACCGGAAAGGTGTAGCCCTTGTCTTCGGGGTGCAGCATCCTGTAGCCGTCGGCGTAGGAGGCGTCCAGCATGATTTGAATCGTCTCGCGCTGTATGTCGCGACCGCTTATCCAGACGAGAGCGCGAATCCAGTGCGGCATGTTGCGAACGTCCAGCAACTCTCCAGGCGCGAGCGTGTTGAAGTCTCCGACCAGCACGTGAAAGCCCGCCTGGTGGCGGCGTATGCCGTTAAGCAGCGAGCGAATCTCAAACGCCCTGCGGCGCTCGCTCCACTTGGAGAATCGTGCTTTGAGATGGAGCCCGAAGATGCGCGTCTCGCTTCCCTCCAGCACTATCTCCAGAAAAGAATGTCTCGCGCCCTGCGGGTAATGCCATTCGTGATAGGCCACGGGGACGCGGCTGATGAAGGCTATGGAGTGGGCCGGTCGCGCGGCCCAATTTTTGAGTCCCGTCTCATCGGCAAGTCTATGTATAACGCGCGTATCCGTCGCCTCCTGAAAGACGACCAGGTCGGGCTCCGTATCTCTGATCACTTCTGAGATGCGTCCCTCGCGCCCGCGCCCTCCGAAGCGTATGTTGTAGCTCAGCAGCTTG
>DASVVZ010000157.1:0-7054 GCA_036389875.1 Pyrinomonadaceae bacterium | reverse complement strand
CTTCGCTCTGGCGCCTGTGGACTTTAATCGCCCGATTATAAACAACGTGGCGCTGGCAGTGATGCTGCCTTATTGCGACGGCGACGTGAGCGATAACCAGGGCGTACACTTTTATGACGACGCGCGTTACAACGTGCCCGGCGATTCGGGCGGGAAGAACACAATCCTGGTGATGGGCGCGAATCACAACTACTACAACACGGTCTGGACTCCGGGCATGTTTCCTGCCGGAGCAGGCGACGACTGGGCTTCGACTACGGATTCGCAGTGCGGCACAGTCTCAGGCAACAAGCGCCTGACGAGCGCGCAGCAGCGCGGAACGGGCCTGGCGTACGTCTCGGCGTTCATGCGCGTTTACGTTGGCCGTGAGGCGGCGTTTCTGCCCGTCCTGACGGGCCAGGCGCCTCCGCCCGCCTCTGCTCAGACAACCAATCTATACGTCTCGTACCACGCGCCCGATATGGCCGCGACGCGCAGGGACATCAACCGGTTGTTGAACGCCACGAACCTGAGCACCAACACGCTCGGCGGCGCGACGACGCAAAGCGGTATGACGCCGCAGGATTTGTGTGGGGGCGAATCTCCGCAACCCGCTCAGTGCCTGCCTTCGACTCAGTCAACCTCGAGACAGCCGCACACGGTTCCGAGCGCGCGAAGCTCCGCCAGGGGCTTGAGCCAGTTGCGCACGGGGTGGGCCGCGGCCAATGCCAGCTACAGCAACGACCTGCCTGTGGGCGCACGCGACGTGAGCGGGTTCTCGGCCCTGCAGTTTCGCATGAGCGTTAATTTCGCGGACTCGCGCAACCCGCCCAACATCGCGCAGAACTTTACGGTCGTGTTGACGGACGGCGCGGGAGCTGTTTCCAGCGTCAGGGTTAGCGACTACTCCGGCGCGTTATATTACCCGCCGGGCTCCGTAGGCTCCGTGCCCAAGGTGGTCTTGAATATGGCCCGCCTTCCGCTCTCTGCTTTCGCAGGGGTTAATCTGGCGGACATTCGTTCCATCCAGTTCAGGTTCGATCAGAATCTTCAGGGCGCGCTTTTGATTACTGACATGGCGTTCACCTCCGCTCCGACAACTATTCAATAGCTGCTCAGGGGCGCACGCACTATGAAAGGGCGTAAAGAGAGAGCCCGTTGAACAAGCTCTCTCTTTACGCCCTTTCTTTATCGAAAATAGGTTCTATGAGAGCCGCTTCGTTAAAGCTCACGCAGCCGCTTGTTGCGTATGGCTATGAAGGCTATGGAGATAGATATGATAACGCCGCCTGCGGCGAGGGTGTAAGGAGCGCCGAAACGCTCGGCCGTGATCCCCGCGATGAGGTTGCCCAGGGGCATGGTGCCTATGAAAGAGAGTATGAACATGCTCATGACGCGCCCGCGCATCTCGTCCGTCACAAGCTGCTGCAAGAGCATGTTGATGACAGCCACGCAGGAGACAATTGCCAGCCCCATCCCGAAGATGAACATGAGCGAGATGTAGAGCCGCGTCGAAAGCGCAAAGCCTATCAGGCAAAGCGAGAAGGCGAATGCACCGCCCAGCACGGACCAGCCCTTATGTTTGAAATTGCCGAGGAAGGTCAAGAGCAGCGCGCCCAGAAATGCGCCCGCGCCCGACATCCCGCTCATAATCGCAAGGCCCGTCTCTCCGACGTGCAGTATGTCCCGCGCGAAGACAGGGACGAGGCTCATGTAAGGCGCGCCGAAGAGGCTTGTCAGCCCGGATATGACCAGCAGCATAAGCACTCGCGGACGCCTGCCCACGTATCGCAGCCCCTCCTTCAAATCTCTCCAGACGGCGCTTCTATCGCTGGCAGAATGCGAAGGCGCGGGCAGCGCTCCCGGCTCCCTTTTATAACGCACCAAGAGGAGAGACACTATCACGGCTACGAACGAGAGAGCATTGGCAAAGAAGCATCCCGCGAGGCCGAACAACTTGAAGCCGAGGCCGGCAAAGACAGGCCCGACTACGCGCGAGAGCTGAAACTGTGTGGAGTTGAGCGCTATGGCGTTCGAGAGGTCTTCGCGTCCGACGAGGTCAATCGTAATCGCCTGATACGACGGCCCGGCCAGCGCAAAGCAACAGCCGGTGCTGAAGGACAGAACAAGAATTATCCAGATGTCTACCCTTGTGTTGATGACGCCGGTGACAATCAGGAGGGCCAGTATGAGCGCGGAGAGGCCAGCGCCGATTTGCGTCATTATCAGCAGGCGGCGACGGTCAACCAGGTCTGCGAAGACGCCCGCCAGCAGCGTCAGGGCAAGGCCAGGCACTGTCGCCATAAAGCCGTCAAAGCCCAGCCAGAACTCCGAGTCTGTCAGTTGCAGCACGAGCCAGCCCTGTGCCACGGCCTGCATCCACGTGCCGACGTTGGAGAGAAAAGCGCCCGCCCAGAAGAGCCTGAAGTTGCGATGCGACAGCGAGCGAAACATCCCGCCCGCTCGCCCGCTCTCTTCCGTCTTGGCTTCCAACTCCACTGACATTCGCGCCAGTTTCCCCTTGTTATCCGGCCAGCTCTTTTTTCATCCTGCGCCATGTGGAAAGAGGCGCACCCGTACCGCCGCGTCTTTCTGCAACTATCTCAGCCATAATCGCCAGCGCGACCTCTTCGGGCGAGACAGCGCCTATGTCGAGGCCGATCGGGGCGCGAACCTCTTTTAGCACCTCTTCGGCAAAGCCCTGCTCGCGCAGGCGCTCAAGCACAATGTTCGTGCGCCGCTTGCTGCCTATCATACCTACGTAGCGCGGGCCGGCCCGAAGCACCGCGCGCATGCACTCTTCATCCTCGTTATGCCCGCGCGTGACAACCGCCACGTAGGCGTTGCGGCTCGCGTGTCGACTGACCGCTTCAGTCCAGCTTCTGGCAGCCACCAGCTCAATGCCGGTGTCGGGGAAGCGCTCGCGCGTGACGAAATCCGCGCGGTCGTCAATCAGCGTGGCGCGGTAGCCTGCGAGACGGGCCAGCCGGGCCAGTTGAGCGCCGACGTGGCCCGCGCCGCAGATAACCACCCGGGGCTCATTCTCTATGCGCTCGAACATCACCAGAAGGTCCTGACCCGGGCCCAGCTCGTGTGAAAGCTCTGCGGCGCTGACGGTTCTGGTCTCGGCGCGCGAGGCCAGAAATTCTTGAGCATAGCGCGCCACAGCCTCGTCCAACGCGAGGTTGTTCATAGTCCCCGTTCGTCGCGCGTCCCGTTCTGTGATGAGGATTTTCGCGCCCTTGCCGGCGGGCGCACGTATCAGGGTGGCGAGCGCAGCCGTAGAGTTTTCCTGAAGGACGCGCTCGACCGCTTCTATGATGAGTCTGGACATGAAAGGGTCTGGCCTCCCGCAGGTAGCCTTCAGAAGGGAGCCGCCATGCGCGCTCTTACCCGCCTCCAGGCTACTTGGACGGCTTTACCAGCCCCAGCGCCATCCCTGCCCGACGCAGCAGCCACAAAGGCCCCACGATTAAATAGACGGGGTTGCGAAAGAAGGCTGGCTGATTGCCTTCTATGAAGTGGCCCAGGAACTGCAAAATCCAGCCGACGACGAAAAGCCCCAGCGCCCAGCGCCAGTTGAAAAAGAGCACCGGCAAAGAGATGACAATCATTGGAATCCCTATGCTGTGCGTCAGGCGATTAAGGGGATGCCTGTGCTTCGCCTTGTAATTCTCCATGAAAGATTCCGTCATAGCTCGCTCCATTCGCAGTTTTCAGTTTTCAGCAAAGAGACGGTTGCTTTCTACTGAAAACTGGAAACTCAAAACTGAAAACTGTCTTCAGGTTTCCACACGTCTATAAAGACTTCCATGGTGCCGCCGCAGACCATTCCCTCTTCGCTGGCCTCGTCGGCCGTGAGGCTGAACTTGTGCAGGGCGGGCAAGCCAGTGCGCAGCGCTTCGCGCGCCTCTGCCCAGACCTCTGCCTCTATGCAGCCGCCGCCGACTGTGCCCGCGACCTTGCCGTTCTCGAAAAAGAGCATCTTCGCCCCGCGCCTCTGCGGCGTAGAGCCGCGAGTGTTAGCCACGCTCGCCACCACCACACGCTCGCCCCTCGCGTTCGCCTCGTTGATTAAACGATAAAGCTCCGTCTGTGCAATCGTAGACATAAATTAAAGCCCGGCCCCGGACTGTTCTTACGGAGTCTCGTTCTGCTCGGGTTGATCCGTGGTCGTAGTCGTCGCAGGCGCGGTCTCGGTATTCGTGTTGGCCGTATCCGTTCTAGGAGCGGTTCCGTTCTCTTCCATGCGCCTGCGTATGGTGTCGGCTTCGGCGTCGGCGTTGGCTATGGCCGTCTCAAGGCGAGCGCGGCTCTGCACCAGAAGCTGAAGCTGTGATCGCACGCGCTCGCGCTCGTTCTCAAGCTGGCGACGCCTGGCGTCGCGCACCTCTTCGGGACGCGTGGAGCCGAAGGTCTGCGACGCGCGCTCTATGTTTTCAGGGCGCAGGTCGAATTCTATCTGGTCTGCGCGTGCTTGCAGGTCTGCCTCCTTTGCCTGCACGTCACGCAGCTGCGTCCGGAAATTCTCCGCGCGGGTCTCAGCGCGCGACAGCCGCTCCATGTCCACGAGAGTACGCTGCTGCCGCTCCATGGTGCCTATCTTGTCCGAAAGCTGTGTGACCTGCGAAGAGAGCCTGTCAACGGTGCGGCGAAGTGTCTCCTGCTCGGATTCGGTTTCCTGTGTGCTTCCGGCGCGCGAGCGCCTGCGTGAAGGCGACGTGGTTGGCTGCTGAGTGCTCGTATCCGTGTCGCTGGCCGTGCTGATAATCGTGGGATCTGTGGGCGAGGAAGAAGTGGCAGGCTGCGTCGTAGTCGGCGCAGGCGTAGTCGTCACAGGCGACTGCCGTGTGACGGGGTTTGTGACGCGGCGAGAGGGACGCCTGCGGCGTCGCTGCTGCGCGCTCACGTCCGCAGCGCCCAGGGCAATCGCCAGGAAGGCAACGAGCAACAGAAGTTTTCTTACTCTCAAATCTATACGCATCACTTGAACCTCCCTCTTAAATCCGCTTCACACTTAAAATCAGAGATGCCTCGCACATACATACGAGATGCTTAAAAATCTTGCACGCTGCGCCGAGTTCACAGTTCCATTCTCATCCTGCCTGAATCTTAAAGCTTATGTCCATGGCGCGGGCCGAATGAGTGAGCGCGCCGACGCTGATTAAATCCACGCCCGCCTCCGCGTAAGCGCGCACGTTCTCGAGCGTGATGCCCCCCGAAGATTCCAGCGTGACTTCGGGCTTCAATTCTCGCGCCAGCCGCACAAGCTTCGCGGTGCTCTCCGGCGTCTGGTTATCCAGCAGAATAATGTCCGCGCCGCTCTCTAAGGCTTCGCGCAGGTCGCGCTCAGTTGAAACCTCCACCTCGATTTTGTGCAGGTGGCCGACCGCTGAGCGCGCACGCTCCACGGCGGCCGCAACGCCGCCCGCCATCGCTATGTGATTGTCCTTGATGAGCACGCCGTCATCCAAACCGAAGCGGTGGTTGCGCCCGCCGCCGGCCGTGACCGCATATTTTTCTAGCATGCGTAGGCCCGGCGTGGTCTTGCGCGTATCGACTATCTGCGCGGCAGTTCCCTCGACGGCCTTGACGAATCTGCGCGTCTGCGTCGCTATGCCTGAAAGACGCTGAAGCAGATTAAGCGCCACGCGCTCGCCCGCCAGCAGCACGTCCGCGAAGCCGTTCGTGCGCGCGACGACTTTTCCTGCTTCCACTTCCTCGCCGTCCGAGACGAAGGCTTCCAGCTGCTGCTGCGAATCCAGGGTTGAGAAGACGGCTTCGGCTACTTCCAGGCCCGCGATGACCATGGGCTCTTTGGCTAGAAAGCGCCCGCGCGCGCGCGCGTTACGCGCAATCGTCGACTGCGTGGTGATGTCGCCGCGCCCCAGGTCTTCAGCCAGAAACGAGCTTATCTGCGTGAAGAGCGCCGCGTCGTCCAGCCAGCTCATTTAATGGCCTCCAGCGTCTCGGTCAAGCGGCGCGTGCGCTCTGTTATGTCGTCGAGCCGCTCGCGTATCTCCGAGACCTTTTCCGCGGGCGCGCGCTCAACGAACTGCGGATTGGCAAGCTGCGCCTCAAGCTTCGCGGACTCCTTCTGCAACTTCTCCATCTCGCGCGAGAGGCGCGCACGTTCGGCCTCAAAATCAATCAGGCCTTCGAGCGGCACAGCCACCTCAGCGCCGCCTCCCAGCACCGCACGCGCGGAAGCACGCGGCGCTTCCAGCTGTTCGCGTATCAGAATCTCGGAGGTGCGCGCAAGACGCGCTATCTGCTCTCCGCTCATTTCGAAGACGCTGCGGGCGGCCTCGTCCGGCGAGGCTATGATTAGACGCACGCGCTCCGAGGGCTTGATGTTCATCTCCGTTCTGATGTTGCGCACGCGGGAGATTAGATTAATCACTGCCTGCATCTCCTCTTCTGCGCGCTCGTCAATCAACCGCGCATCCGCTTGCGGATAAGCCGCGAGCATGATGGTAGGACGCGCAGCGCCCTCCCTGTAAGCAGGGTGAAGAAGGCTTTCATCAACTCCCGGCAGGCGCTGCCAAAGCTCTTCCGTGATGTAGGGCATGAAGGGATGAAGCAGCCGCAGCGCCTGCTCAAGCACCGAAAGCAAGCGGCTACGGGCCGCGTCGCGCTCGGCTGAAGCGGCCTCGGCTGATACTTCCTGCTTGGACAGCTCTATGTACCAGTCGCAGAAATCGTCCCAGAAGAAGTGATAGAGCGTCTGTACGGCTTCGTGAAACTGGTAGGCGGCGATGGCGTCGTTGACCGCTCGCGCCGTCTGGTGAAGACGAGACATTATCCAACGGTCATGCAGCGCCCACTTTTCGCGCGCCGAGTCGAAGCCCTGCCCCACGCGAGCGCCTTCGGAGTTCATCAGGCAGAAGCGCGCGGCGTTCCAGATTTTGTTGGCGAAGTTTCGATAAGCCTCTACCTGGTTGTCGTTCCAGCGCGTGTCAGTGCTGCCGATGGAAGCCAGCACGAGACGCGTCGCGTCCACGCCGTACCTGTCGAACACTTCGAGCGGGTCTATGCCGTTCATCTTCGTCTTGGACATGCGCTGGCCGTGCTT
>DASVVZ010000156.1:0-5055 GCA_036389875.1 Pyrinomonadaceae bacterium | reverse complement strand
GAAGAGGCCGCGCGCCTTCGAGCGGAAGAGGCCCGTCGTGCAGAGGAAGCCCGTCTGAAAGCTGAACGGGATGCCGCCAGGCGTGTTGAAGAAGAGAGGGCCAGAAGGCTTGCCGAAGAACAGGCCCGCCTGAACGCGGAGGCTAGACGCCGCGCGGAGGAAGAGGAGCGCGCTCGACAGGAACGGGACCAAAGGGAGAGAGAAGAGCAGGAGCGCGTCGCAAGGGCCGAGAGAGAGAGAATCGAGAGAGAGCGTCGCGAGATTGAAGAAGAGGAGAGCGCCCGTGCTCTGGCCTCGGAGCGGCGTCGAGGCGAAGCCACACAGGCGACGGGCATAACGACGCTGCGCGACGAAGATGCAGCGCCTCCCGCGACACGGGATGAAGCGCTGCCGATGATGGTTGACAGCCCATCCACTATAGAGGACTTCCCGCCAGCGCCGTCGCTCCCGGATGCCGCCGTGCTTGAGGCGGACACGAAAGAGAAGGTGCTGCCCGTTGAACCGCCCGCGCCGCCGCCCGGGGGCAATGACGCTTATCAGGCAAGCATCTTCGGCTACACCTCCGGCGCTCCAAGCTCCGCCGTAGACAGAAAGCCGGATAAAGAGTCTTTCGACCCGGAAGTGACTCTAGTGCCCGGCGTCATCTATAAGCCGGAGCAGCAGCAGGCTTCCGCGCACGCTGAAGAAGCCGGGCCGGCGCAGATGATTGAGACGCCCGCGCAGGATGCCGGTGAGGCAGCAATCGTTGCGCCGGCTTCGTCCGGGTCGCAGCCCTCGCCGCAGCTTAACCCATCGCCGCTGTACAAGCCCGCGCCGGACTACGCAGCGTGGACGCCGGACGCAGGCAAGGAGCATCAGGCCGTCGCTCCCAAAGCCGGGCGACATGTCTGGGTTATAGGGCTGCTCGTCCTCTCGCTTTTGGTCGTGGTCGGAGTGACATCCCTGCTGGGCGTCTATCTCTATCGCCGCTTCATTAGCTCCAGCGGACAGACGACTCAGCAAACAGCCGTGGATGAAGATGTCTCTTCCGTGCTGGCGTCTGCGGCGAAGGGGACGATTACGGTCAGCGCGCCCCAGGGCAGCGAGGTCTTCATAGACGACGAGAAGGCCGGCGCGACAGGCGCAAACGGACAGTTGACGACAGAGGCGCTCGCCGGTCTTCGCAATGTACGGGTGATAAAGAGCGGCTCTCGCCCCTGGATTAAGGATACGAAGCTGGACAGAGACGCAACCGTAAAGCTTTCTGCGCGTCCGCAGCGCGAGCAGAAATCACAGGGCAAGTCGGACCAGGAGCGGCGCAGCCTTGTAGAGAGATATGTGCGCTCCGGCAACTATTACGGAGCCGAAGTAGAGTACCGCGAGTTGCTGGCGGGTAATCCGAATGACGCAGGCTTTCATTCCGGCCTGGCCGAAGCGCTCAACGCGCAGCAGCGCTACGCTGAGGCCCTTGACGCTTACGAAGAGGCGCGCCGTCTTCAGCCTGACAACATCGAGACGATTCTCTCCCTGGGCCAGATTTACGAAATCAAAAGACGCGACGCGGACGCCGAATCCACCTTCGCGCGCGCCGTACAGCTTCAGCCTAAGAATGCCAGCGCTCAGGCGCTTCTGGCCTGGGTCTCTTTGAGACGCGGAAAGCTGGAGCAGGCTTCCACGGCAATCGAACAGGCGCTTCAAATCAAGTCCGACCCGGAATACCTGGACACGAAGGCACACATTCTTATGGCGCGCGGCCAGACGGACGAGGCGCTCAAGATTGCTGAGGGCAACGCGCAGAAGAGCAAAGACCCCGCGTTCCAGGCTACGCTGGCTATAATTCTTCATCGCGCGGGAAAAGAGAGCGAGGCCGTGGAAGCCTACCGCAAGCTTCGCCAGTCCAGCCGCGATGACGAATGGGGCGACCTCAAACGCTTGATGATGTTTCGCGGTTACGGCAAGCCCATGCTGGAAACTCTCGCCAAATTAATCACCGCCACAAACTGAGAAGCTGTCGCCAGTCAGCAGTCAGGGGCCGGCTAAAAACAGCCTCGCTTACCTGAATCATGCAGTAACAGGCTGTCTTTGCCCACGCGAGTTGGTTTATTCTTGCTGACAGCCGAGGGCCTGATTAATGGCAGCTTACCCGCATGACTGAGAAGACGGATTTCACAGACATTTCGATTTTGCCAAGGACGCTGGGACTGGCCGAGGCGGAAGATATGCGCGAGCGGCGCGAGCTGTTAATGGCGCGCTGCGGCGAGCGGCTGATAGCCGTTTTCGCGGACGAGGCGGAAACGGTGGTGGCATGGAAGCGGCCCTCGCCGCTCCCCCATGCTCCCGTCGGCGTTCTCGGCGCAGTCAGCGTGCGCGGGCGCATCTCTACTGTGCTGGATCCGCTCGCGCTTCTGGGCGAAGGCAGCACCGGCGAGGACAAAGCGGCGGCGTCTTTCAATTTCATCATCACACTGCGCGGCGAAGAGCAGCTGGCGCTGGCGGTCGAGCGGGCCGAACGAATCATAGAAATCTTTGCGGACGACGTGCAGCCCCTGGGCGCGTCAAATGGCCCGGCGGTCGTACGCGGGCTTCTGCAAACAGGCGGAAAGCTCATAGCCGTGCTCAACGTCCGGGAGCTTTTCGCAGCAGCCATGCAGGGCACTGAGCGACGCCGCAGAAGGAATTGAACGATTTTAGATTTTGGATTGGAGCGACAACTAATGTTGAATCATTTCAATCCCGTTAGCGTTAATCCAAAATCTAAAATCTAAAATCGCATGATGCTTTCTCTTGAGGCTGCACTTGATAAAGTGGAGCGCCTGGGCCAGTCAGGTGCCGCGGCCGACGTGCGCGCGCTGGTTCGGCTGCTCGGCAACGAGGATTGGCAGACCAGGCGTGCCGCCGCCGAGGCCATCTCTTCGCTTGTGAAGACGCGCGCCGCGGAGGTGGATACGGATGAGCTATTCGGCGAGTTGATTGCGGCCGTGTCGGACAAGACGGATGTCGGCCGCCGTGCGGCAGCCATAGCCGCGCTCGAAGGCATAGGCTCGCCGGCGCTGCCCGCTCTGGCCGACGCCCTCACGGGCGGCGACGCGGCATCAGCGATCGCGCTCGCGGGCCTGGTAGGTCAGGTCGGAGGCGCTCAAGCGGTCGCGCTTCTATCGCCGCTCGTTGAGAGCGCGAATACGAACATAGCCGCCGCGGCCATCTCCGCGCTGGGCCACACGCGCCACCCTCACGCGACCGCTCTGCTGCTTCGTAGTCTTGAGCATGAAGACGAATGGCTGCGCTTTGCTGCCGTGGGCGCGCTCGGAGAGCTCGGAGACGCGCTCGCCGTGCCGGCGCTCGAAAGGCTTCTCGCGGAGCCGCTGATGGAGGAGGCCGCGGCAGCCGCGCTCGAAGAGATAGCAACCGTTGAGGCTGTCACGGCACTGGCCGGAAGCTTACGCGATGCAGACGGAAGATTCCGCGCGCGTGTGCTGGTGGCGCTGGTTTCGCTCGCTGAAGACGAGCGCGCGTTGCCGTCAGCCTTGCAGGAGCGACTGCGAGGCTCTGCCGTATCTCTGTTTCAACAATCTGCCGACGACGCCACCTTCGCAGACCTGCTGCGCATGACCATGACGGCAGACCCCTTGCTCAAGCGCGCAAGCATCACGGCGCTCGGCTGGCTGGCGGACGCCCGCGCCGTCCCCGTCATAGCCGAAGCTCTGGCGGATCCCGCCTTCATGAAAGCGGCGCAACGCGCGCTGCGCAATCTGTCCGGCAACGCGCACGCGCTCAACCACATTCTAGAAGCCGATGCGGCGCTCATTCCGCCTCTTGAAGTCGCCACGGCCATGAGCGGGGCCGGAAGCTACCAGGCGATTGAGGCCGCCGCTCGACTGAGCGTGTCGGCTGCGGACTTAGAGACGATGGAAGCGGCGCTGATGGTGCTGGCTGCGGGCCGCGACCAGTTAAGACAACAGCACGCGGAGCTGCTCGATAAGGAGCGAGCCTCAAAGCTTGGCGAAAGCCTCTCGAATCTCCTGAGCATGGCCGAAGGGCGCGCTCTCATAGAAATAGCGGAGGCCCTGGGCCTTCTCGCTTCGGCCCTGCCGCACGTCGTGAAGGAGCGCGTCTCGGACGTTCTCATGCAGGCGGAGACGGACGACCACCTGCTCGCGTATCTGGCTTTTCTGGATAACGCAGACCCCTTGCGGGCAGTGGAAGAGGCTGCGCGCGCCGAGCGACACAAGAGCGCGCGCGTGCGCCTCTCCGCCATAGAAATCTTAAGCTGGCGCTCAAGGCCGCGCGACAATGCGTCACTGGCGATGCATTTGACGGACGAAGCTCCCGGCGTCAGGCGCGCGGCCATGCGTGCCATGCGTCGCGGCGCGCCCACGCCGGAAGCGCTTCGCGCCACACGGGCCGCGCTTGCCGACGATGACATATGGGTAAGGGCGGAGGCCATCACCACGCTCGGCGCGCTCTTCGGCACAGAAGGCGAAGCGAGAGCTTCCCTGCGCGAAGCTCTGCACGAGCCGCACCCGCTCGTGCGCGTGGCGGCCGCAGAGGCGCTCTCTCGCCAGCCCGACAGAAAAGACTGGCGCGCACTGGCCCAGGCTGCGCGGCGCGACCCGCAGCCGGAAGCTCGCCGCGCAGCCGTGCTGGCTTTCGCCGGCTGCCCGCAGCCGCGCACTACTCTTTCCGTCTCTCGCGCGGCTCTTAAAGACGAAGCGTGGCCCGTCAGGCGAGCGGGCGTACAGGTGCTGGCCGCCTGTCCCGAGTCCTCCGCGCACAAGCTGCTGCTGGAAGCGGCGTCCAATGAGCGGGAGCACGAGACCGTGCGAGGCGCGGCCCTTCGCGCCCTCGCCCCGCTCGATGCTCCGCGCGCCGTGGCGCTCTCCTGCCGCCTGATCTCCACGGGAGAAGCGGCGCTCACAGAAGACGCCTACGCCGCGCTTCGCTCTCTGGAGCGCACGCACAGAAACCTGCTGGAGGAGACCGCGCGCACCTGCGCGCCCCGCGCCGCCAGCATCATAAGAGCAGTCGTGAGTGACGAGTGACCGGAACAGTTTTCAGTTTTGAGTTTTCGGTTTTCAG
>DASVVZ010000155.1:0-8375 GCA_036389875.1 Pyrinomonadaceae bacterium | reverse complement strand
CCTTTGATGCAGGTTTCGCGTCGGCGGTTGAAGCCTCGCTGCTTTTCTTTTCTTCGCTCGCGCCTGATCGCTTTCCGGCGTAGTCGGTGACGTACCAGCCAGAGCCTTTGAATTGAATGGCCGGGGCCGACAAAAGTTTTTCCAGACGGCCTCCGCACTTGCGGCACTTCGCCAGGGGCTTGTCTGAAAACTTCTGCATCACTTCCATGTGCGCGTTACATTTCTTGCATTGATATTCGTAGATGGGCATATTCGTTCTTCTTCCGCTCTATTCTTCTGTAATCAAATTATACGAATCAGTCAGCCTGCCCGCAACCCGCTGGCAAAAGTCGCTATATAAAGGTGCGATGCAATCGGCGCTCTTCTGTTGCCCCGGGGAAAGATTTATTTAGATTGCGAAAAAGTTTGTAGCTTATCGGTACGCCAAATAACTTGAGTGAGCTTAAAACGCCCCATCATGATGAATGAATCGGGTCGAACCCCTGCAATCGCAAGGCTTAACGGTGTCTGAACTAAATACATACAAAATAAAGACTTAAGTGGATAATTTTCATGCTCTGCAAGCAACCCACAATACTTCTCATCCATCTTACTCTCGGCTTTGATGAACTGCTCTTTGCGAGTTCATTCGCCATGCGCAGCCCCCGAAGTTTTCGCCACCGTAAGGGACGGAAATTGTTCCCCGATGACGCGGTCAAGTTTAAGAGCGTCATCGCTCACATGGAGAATGAAACTGGATGAGTCTGACCCGATTCACGCTACACTTCTGGTCTGTAAAGTTCGCCCCCGTCGCGCTCTTTTCCCTTTTCGTATTCACAAACGTTACAGGATTTTTTTATAGCCCTGCTCTTGCACCTTCGGTACAGGCCACGCCTGTTTCCAAAGTCGTCGCAGCAGAGGACTACATCCCCGCAGACATTCCGTCGAGCGGTGACCGAGAGCTCGACCTTATAATTTTACGCGCGGGCGAGAAGTACGGCGTTGACCCCAGATTCGTACACGCTGTTATCTGGCAGGAATCAAAATATAAAGTTAAAGCACGCTCCGGCGCAGGCGCACAGGGCCTGATGCAGTTGATGCCCGCGACGGCTCGCCGCTTCGGTTGCACAGACCCCTACGATATAGCCTCCAACATCGATGCCGGTACAAAGTACCTGCGCTTTTTGCTCAAGCGATTCGACGGCAACGTATCACTGGCGCTCGCAGGCTACAACGCGGGCGAAGGTTCCGTGGACAAGTACAACGGCATCCCGCCTTACAACGAGACGCAGAATTACGTGCGCATCATCACGGGCCGTTATGGGAAGCTCTCTCACCCGCTTCTTTCGCCCGAGCAGGCGCGCATAGAGTTCCGACTGATTCCCGAAGTAGCACAGTTGCAGACGGCACAGTAAGTTTTCACTCTTCTCATTCTAGATTCTCCAATGCCTGAACCGCGCGCTTCGTTGTTTGCTTTGCAACTTGGCGCGCGGTTCGCTATTATTTCGCCTCCGTCAGAGACGGTTAAGCGCATCCGTCGGGTCTGAGCCATTTGTCCTCGACACAAAAGCTTTCATCAGGGGATGCGCGCATCTTAAAGAAAGCTCTCCCGCACCCGGTTTTAATGTCATCTCTCGATATGTCCACCACCACCCAGCAAGCGCTCTCACTCGAACGCAAGATAAAGATGCACGAGGCGCGGGAAGCCATCATCGACCGCCTCGCTCTGGAGCTTCCCGCCACGATTAATCTGGACAGGTTCCTTCACGCGGTAGTCACAGAGCTTGGGCGCATGATGGACGCGGATCGCTGCGACGTGATTCAGCTCAAGAGCGAAAGCGAGCTTCGCATCAGCCACGAATGGCGCGCCTCCGAAGATGTTCCGTCGAGCCTCGGCACGACCATCCCCATGGACTTGAAGCAGCTGGCCGAGCACATTGATTTGACGAAGCCGGTTCGTCTTGACGACACGAGCGCGCCCGGTCTGGATCAGAAGGTTCGTTATCTCGCGGCGAGTCTGGGGACGCGCTCGCTGCTGGTTGTGCCCGTTCGTCTTGAGGACGACGTGCTCGGTCTGGTTGGGATTCATACGACGCGCGCGCCTCGCAAGTGGCTTGATGAGGAGGTCGCTTTTCTTCAGTCCATCGCGCGACAGATTGCAGTAGGCTACCGCTACACGCGTCTCTATACTGACCAGCAGCGTGAAAGCGAGCGCACGCGCGCGCTGCTTGAGATTGCCAACGCTCTCAATGCGCGCTCGGATTTCAACGAAGTAACCTCTCTCGTTTTAGAGCGTGCGCTCGAGCTGGTAAACGCCGACTACGGGGCGCTGGGCGTGCTCGACCCGAACGTCTCCCGCATCAGCCTCGCGGCGTTTAAAGCCGCGCCGCACGCCGCCACAGATTCCGTGCGCGGGTTGATAGACGCTCACGGCCAGTCGCTGGACATCACGGAGTTCCCTGCGATGATAGAGCTGATAGCGCAGGGGAAAACTTTGCGGCTGCTGGAGTCGCACCTTCCGCTTCCGTTTCGGCTCATCTTCAACGCCACGCTCGGGGGCCGAGCAGCCCTCGTCGCTCCGGTTCGCATAGGCGAGCAGATATTCGGGCTGCTCGGCCTGGTGTGGAGCGAGGAGCGCATTAGCTTTGATGACCACGAGGTTGCGCTGGTTGAAGGCATAGCCGACCAGATAGGGACGGCGCTTGAGCGCGACCAGCTTTCGGCGGAAGTGATGCGCCTGAAGAGCGCGCTGCACGAGCGACACGCTGAAGACCGCATCATAGGACAGGCCCCGGCCATACGCCGCGCGATAGAGCTGGCCCTGAACGTGGCCGACACGCAAACCAGCGTTCTCATTCAGGGCGAGTCGGGCACGGGTAAAGAGCTTCTGGCGAATCTGATTCACTACAACTCGGGCCGGGAAGACCGTCCCTACATCAAGCTCAACTGCGGCGCTATCCCCGAGACGCTTCTGGAAACGGAACTCTTCGGGCACGAGAAGGGGGCTTTTACTGACGCTCGTGCGCGCAGGCAGGGCCGCTTTGAAGAGGCGGACGGCGGAACTCTCTTCCTGGACGAGATAGGCGAGATGAGTCTTTCGGCCCAGGTTCGCCTGCTTCGAGTGCTTCAGGACGGCGAGTTCACGCGCGTGGGCGGCTCGGAAGTGATAAAGGCGGACGTGCGAGTCTTAGCCGCCTCCAACGTTGACCTTGAGCGCGCCGTCGAACAGGGCACCTTCAGGCGCGACCTCTTCTATCGCCTCTCGGTCTTCCCCATACGGCTGCCGCCCCTTCGCGAGCGTGCCGAAGACATTCACCCGCTCGTCATACATTTTCTTGAACACTACAAGCAGAAGACCGGGCGCTTCATCTCCGGCATCTCGAAAGAGGCGATTGCCGCTCTTATGAGCTACGAGTGGCCCGGCAACGTGCGCGAGCTTGAGAACGCCATAGAGCGCGCCGTCATCATAGCTTCGGGCAGGCAGATTGAGCTGGACGACCTGCCGGAAGCGATCAGCCGGCGGCCCCTTGAAGAGCGCTCCCGGCTGCGCGGCGAGCGCGCACGCGCCGCCAACGAAGGGCGCTCCGTCAAGCTGGAAATCAACGTCCCGTCTGCTATGGACGAGATAGAACGCCGCGCTATCGAAGCCACGCTGGACTACACTGCGGGCGACAAGACGCGCGCCGCGCGTAGCCTGGGCATAGGCCGTAAGACCCTCTATCGCAAGCTGCAGCAATACAGCGACGGCAAGGAGTGAACCCCATGGGCAGTTGGTAAGTGGACGAACCCGCCTTTCTATTTACCATTTGCTATTCGCCATTTACCATTTACTTCTTCTTTTGCTATATTCTTCAGCAAGCTGAACTTCGATAAAAGATGAAGCGCGAGCAGGCTCTCAAGTACGCAGCCTGAGAAAGGTTCTCTTTTATGAGCAGAGAAATGGAGCGCAGGCGCGACGCGGACGACGGGGGCGAGACCGGCGCACGCATCGCTTACCTGCTGGTAGGAGCAGGCATTGGCGCGGTCGTAGCGCTTCTGTTTGCGCCTAAGTCCGGCCACGAATTGCGCGGCGACATAGCCGACGCCACGCGCAAAAGCATAGACCGCACGCGCGAGACGGCGACTCAACTGGGCGAGCGCGCGACGGATTATTATGAAGGCGCGCGTGACCGCGCATCGGAGCTTTACTCGGCGGGCCGGGAGCGGGCTGGCGAGGTGGCCGAGGCCGCGCGCGACGCCGCAAGCAGGCGCGGCGGCACCTTCTCCGCAGCCATAGAGGCCGGCAAACAGGCTTATCGTGAAGAGAAACGTAAGACCGAGGTGACGGGTCTCCCCGGCGCTCCGCCCAACTATTACGAAGAGCAGAAAAGCTGAGACGAAATAGTTCTAATGGACACGAGCAATCCAATGTTCTGGGTGATGATTATGACGATTATCATCGCCCTTTCGTTCATCATCATAGCCGTGGCTATGGTGGCGATAGCCGTGGTCGTCAGCCGCGCGGTCAAGACGGTCAAGCGTCTTGAAGAGCGCGTTGAGCCGCTGCTTGAAAGAGTCACGGCCTTAAGCGATCAGGGCAAGCAGATCGCCGCGCAGGGCAAAGAGATAGCCGAGCAGGTCAGCGTCATGAGCGGTTATCTTTCCACGGCCTCCATGCACTTTTCCGAATCCGCCTCGCTCATACGCGACGAGGTGCGCGAGCTTAGACAACTGGTGGGCGAAACGAGCGTGGCCACGCGAGAGAAGGTTCAGCTCGTGAGCCGCACCGTGGACGAAGCCAGCACGCAGTTCTCCGTCACCTCGGAATTCATACGCGCCAAGGTGATGGAGCCGGCCAGAGAGCTGGCGGCGATTATGGCGGGCTTCCGCCGTGGCCTGGAAGTCCTGCTCGCGCCCGCGCCGAAGCCCATTAACCAGACCTACGCAGATGAGGAGATGTTCATAGGCTAGACGCCCCGGCACATGACAAGCATTTCAGGCTTGCCCGAACCATCGCCTCCCGCGAGAGAGAGCAAATGGTTCGGGCAAAACTTTTAGGGAAAGAGGTGAAAGCGGGTATCGCTCATTTCACCTTTTCGTTCTTTCCCGCTAATATTGTTGGTTCAATTACGAAGGCGAAAATTTTATGTCCACTGAAACACCTCTTGATTTGAAGAAGACAGTCAACCTGCCCAAGACGGGTTTTAGCCAGAAGGCAAACCTTGGCCAGAGTGAGCCCGCTCGGCTGAAGAAATGGGCCGAGATGGATCTGTACGGCATGATACGCCGCTCGCGCGAAGGGCGCGACAAGTTCATACTGCATGACGGCCCGCCCTACGCCAACTCGGACATTCACCTGGGCACGGCGCTCAACAAGATTCTGAAAGACTTCGTCGTCAAGTCGCGCACGATGCTGGGCTTCGATTCGCCGTACGTGCCGGGCTACGATTGTCACGGCCTCCCCATTGAGCTGTTCGTGGACAAGAAGCTGGGCGCGAAGAAGGCCAACATGCCTGCGGCCAGCATCCGCCGCGCCTGCCGCGAGCACGCCTCCGAGGCCCTGAAGCGACAGACCAGGGACTTTCAGCGCCTCGGCATCTTCGGCCTCTGGAACGACCCGTACATGACGATGTCTAACCATTACGAGGCGGAGACGGCGAGGCTCTTCGGGCGTTTCGTCGAGCGCGGCTTCGTCTACAAGGGGGCGCGTCCCGTTTATTGGTGCATACACGACCAGACGGCGCTGGCGGAAGCCGAAGTAGAGTACCGAGAGCACACCAGCCCCTCCGTCTACGTCAAGTTCCCGCTCGCCACAGACCCTAAAGCTATAGACCCCGCGCTTGAAGGAAAGAAGGTCTTCTTTCTGGCATGGACGACTACGCCGTGGACGCTTCCGGCGAATCTGGGGCTCGCGGTTAATCCTATATTCGAGTACGCGGCGATTGAGAACAACGATGAAGTTTATATAGTCGCGTCGGATCTGGCCGATGCCGTGGTGGAAAAGTGCGGGCTTGGGACGACGGCGCGCGTGCTGGCCCGTTTTCCGGGCGCGCAGCTTGACCGTCTTGAAGCGCGCCATGCGTGGCTCGATCGTCCTTCGATACTGATGCTCGGCGAGCACGTCACCTTGGGCGGCGAGGCCGACGCGGAAACTGAGCTTGACGTTAAAGAGGCGCGCGACAAGCGCTCGACGGGCAAAGCGGGCACGGGTGTCGTTCACACGGCCCCGGGCCACGGCCACGACGACTTCGTGATCGGCATGCGCTACGGGCTTGAGGTTTACTGTCCCGTGGATAACGCCGGGCGATTCACTTCCGACGTGCTGCATTTCGCGGGCGAGCGCGTCTTCGAAGCTAACGCGAAGATTGTAGATTTCATGCGCGAACAGGGCGCGCTGCTCTTCAGCGAAGAATACGGCCATCGCTATCCGCATTGCTGGCGCTGCAAGAACCCCGTCATCTTTCGTGCCACTCCGCAGTGGTTCATCTCGCTGGACGCGCGAGCGGGCATGGTTGCGTCGGAGAAGGATGAGGACGGGCGGCCCGTCTCGAACTTTACCGAAAACGAAGGGGACGAGCCACTGAGTCTGCGCTCGGGCGCTCTCAGGGAAGTCGAGCGCGTCAAGTGGCTTCCTTCATGGGGGCGCGAGCGCATGAAGAATATGCTCAAGGGCCGCCCGGACTGGTGCGTCTCGCGCCAGCGCGTGTGGGGCGTGCCGATTCCCGTCTTCTACTGCGCGGGCTGTGATGAAGCTGTAGCGGACGCCGCGATAATAAATCACGTCGCGGACATCTTCGAGCGAGAGACGGCCGACGCATGGTACGCGCGTGATGCGCGCGAGCTTCTGCCGGAAGGCTTCAAGTGTCCCGAGTGCGGCGGGCAGGAGTGGACGAAGGAGACGGACATCCTGGACGTTTGGTTCGATAGTGGTTCGTCCTCCGTAGCCGTCCTCGAAAAGTATCCCGAGCTCAGGTGGCCCGCGGACGTTTATCTGGAGGGCGGCGATCAGTATCGCGGCTGGTTCAACTCAAGCCTGATGGTCGGGCTCGCCGCTCACGAGCGCGCCCCCTACGACCGCGTCATCACGCACGGCTGGGTCATCAACGTGCAGGGCGAGAAGATGAGCAAGTCACAGGGCACGGGCATCTCGCCGAACGAGGTGGTGAAGGAATCGGGCGCGGAAATCCTTCGCCTCTGGGTGGCCTCTTCGAATTACCAGGAGGACGTGCGCGTCTCGGAAGAAATCCTTCATCGCATCTCGGACGCTTATAGAAAGATGCGCAACACAGCGCGCTACGCTCTGGGGAATCTGGACGGGTACGACGCCGCGCGCGACCGAGTGGCCGTAGAAGACATGCTGGAGATTGACAGGTGGGCGCTCGAAGAGCTCGCCGTGGTCGCGACGCGCGCGCGCGCCGGCTACGAGGCTTTCGAGTTTTTCACCGTCTATCACGCGCTCTACAACTTCTGCACGGTGACGCTTTCGGCGCGCTACTTCGACATCATAAAGGACAGGCTCTACACGGCCGCGCCGCGCTCGCACGCACGGCGCTCGGCGCAGACGGCGCTCTACATAATAGTTGACGCTCTGGCCCGTATGCTCGCGCCTATACTCGTCTTCACGGCGGATGAAATCTGGGAGAACCTGCCGCGAGTGAGCGAAGAAGAGAGAGCCGCTTCCGTTCACATGGCGGAGTTTCCCGAAGCCCGTGCGACCGTGGACTCGGAGCTTCTGACGCGCTGGACGAGTCTCTTCGAGGTGCGCGACCTTGTGCTCAGAGTGCTGGAAGAGGCGCGCGGGGCCAAGACCATCGGCAGCTCGCTCGAAGCCAGGGTGATAATCAGGGCGGGCGGCGAAACCATTGAGCTGCTCAGGCGCTACGCTGATGAGCTGCGCTACATCTTCATAGTCTCGCAGGTCGAGTTGCTGGAAGAGGCGGGCGCAGCCACTGAGCCGATAAGCGTAGAGGTCACGCGCGCCGAAGGCGAAAAGTGCGAGCGCTGCTGGAACTACTCTGTGCGAGTGGGTGAATCCGTGCGTCACCCAGCGGTGTGCGAGCGCTGCGTAGCGGCTCTCGCAGAGATGGAAGGAGAGCAAGGGGCGTGAGCAGGCGGCGTTTGAGTTGGCGCATAGGCTATCTGCTGGCGGCCTTCGGCATGTACATGCTGGATCAGGCGTCTAAGGCGTGGGCCGTGCGGGCGCTTCGCCCGGCGCGCGAGGTAAAGGTGATAGACGGGTTGCTCTCGTTCGTCTACGCTGAGAATCCGGGCGTCGCCTTCGGGCAGTTGCAGGAGGGCGGCTCCTTCGGGCGCTGGTTCTTCGTGGTGCTGGCCGCGCTCGCAGGCGTGGCCGTCCTGTACTACTTCTTTCGCACGGTGCGTAACGACGACCGCATACTGGGAGCCTGCGCGCTTCT
>DASVVZ010000154.1:0-19503 GCA_036389875.1 Pyrinomonadaceae bacterium | reverse complement strand
AGTTCTCAGGCGTGGCCCCGGATAAGATTGCGCTCGGAGTGGACGGATGCGGCGCTCCCGTCTTCGGCGTGCCCGTCAGCTCCATGGCACTGATGTACGCCCGGCTGGTCGCTCAACCGGAGGGCTTCTGCGACCACTCCGCGCGCGAGGCCGCTCGCATAATCTCCAGGGCTATGATGGCGCACCCGGAAATAGTAGGAGGACGCGCCGAGCGTCTCGATACGAAAGTAATGCTCGCGGGCCGTGGTGCAATAGTTTCTAAAGTCGGGGCGGAAGGCGTCTACACGGCGGGCGTGCTCCCTTGTGACAGGTGGCCGCGCGGGCTCGGCATAGCAATCAAGATAGAGGACGGCGAAGACCGTCGCTCGCGTCCTACGGTCGTTATAGAGACCCTGCGACAGCTTGGCGTTCTGGACGAGGAAGCTGTCGAAGAGCTTGCGCCCTACAGCCGCTTCAGCGTGCGCAATCATCGCGGCGATGAAGTCGGGGAAGTCTGCGCACGCTTTGAGCTTGAGAAGGCATAGAGCCGGGGGAAACGCTATCATGCAGAGAGAACCGGATGAACAAGACGCGCCGCCCGCAATCAGTCTGGACGGGCCCGGCCAGATAAATACTTCATCGCTCGCCGACACCATCCAGTGGTTCATGGAGCGCGACCAGCGCGTGGCCGTCATTCGTCACCCGGCCGTAGAAGAGCTTTTCCACTGGAAACAGAATGAATCGAAAAGTGAGAGCGAAGATGTCTTCATCTTCGACCACGCCGAAGACCGCCTCGCCATAGGCATCATTCAGGCCCTCAGGCAGCACACCTCCGAGCGAGAGCTTTTCGACTGGATAAGCCAGCTTTTGAACACCCTGGACGAAGCGAGCAAGCTCAACGAGGAGATTGCAGCAGCCTACAAGCTTGAGGCGGGAGGCGGCGCGTCCGTCATACTGGAGGCGGCAAAGATTCCCTCGCTGCGCGAGCGCAAAGGCTATCTGATTTCCTGCTGGCTTGAAACGCTCTGCACCGCGGAGGTTCGCGTGCTTGGCTGGATTTACCAGGAACTCTACGGCAGACCCTTTCGCCCGGAGAATTATTAAGAAGGCTACCTCTCATGAACGAACGGTTGCGCTCTCTCTTTCCTCTCACAAGCCATCTAGCATATCTGAATCACGCGGCGGTCTCTCCGCCTCCCACCCTTGCGCTCGAAGCCGTCAGGGCGCAGATGGCGGACGTGGCCGCCAACGGCTCTCTCAATTACAGAAGTTGGGTCGCCGTCAAGGAGCGTGCCCGCACACTGGCCGCGGGGATGATTGGTGCTCGCCCTGAACAACTGGCCTTTATGCGCAACACCTCGGACGGGCTCTCCACGATTGCGAACGGGATGAGGTGGCGCGCGGGCGAAAACGTTGTCACCTTTCGCGGCGAGTTTCCTTCGAACATATACCCGTGGCTGCGCCTGAGCGCGGCTCACGGGGTAGAGGTGCGCATGTGCGAGGAGCGTCAGGGGCGAATAGATTTGGACGAGCTGATAGGCTTGATTGATGACCGCACGCGCGTTGTAGCCATCAGCCAGGTGCAGTACGCCTCAGGCTTTCGAGCGGACCTGGAGCGTCTGGGACGCGCTGCCCGAAAACACGACGCGCTCCTGGTCGTGGACGTGATTCAGGGGATGGGCGTCATGCCCCTCGACGTAGAGGCCGAGTTGGTTGACGCCGCCGCCGGAGCCTGTCACAAATGGCTCCTGACGCCGGAAGGCGTCGGCCTGCTTTATCTCTCAGACCGCGCGCTGGAGCGGGTGGAGCCCACGCTCGTAGGCTGGGTGAGCGTCCCAGACCCGGAAGACTACGGAAACTTCGAGCAGGACTGGAACCGTGGCGCGCTGCCGTGGGAGACGGGCACCGCGCCGACCGCCGTGCTGCACGGGCTGGAAGCCTCCCTGAGCCTTCTGACCGAAACCGGCGTGGAGCGAATCGCGGCTCATCTGGAAGAGTTGACGGACTATCTCTGTGAAAGGCTGGGCGCGCGCGACTACGAGATTGTCAGCTCGCGGCGCGCTGGCGAAAAATCGCAAATCGTCTGCATACGCCACAGAGGCGAGCGCACGCCCATGTCGCTCTATGCCCACCTCAAGCGGCAAAACGTCATCGTCGCCCCGCGCGGAGACCGCCTGCGCATAGCCCCTCATCTATATAATACCGTGCAGGATATAGAGGCGCTTCTGGCCGCCCTTCCCTGATGATTTTTGAGATTGCATAGCTTGGGAAGGTAAATTTACTGAAAATATCTGACCGAAAATAAGTCAACAGTACACAGGCATTGCACGAGAATCGAACGGTTTTGAGCTTTTCCCACCCCTTTTCCAGGGGAATGCACTATGGCCCGGATTTTTCTTGAATATCTATTTTACAAGGGGTAAAGCGCCAATATAAAAAAGTTTTCGCTCCCGTCGCAGTATTGGCATGGCCATTGCTCTAGGTAAAGCTGGTTAAAATAACGAAGGGTACATAAAAAGGGTAAATCGGGTCAGGCTCGGAGACGGCAGTGAGTGAAAAGGCTTTGGGGGAGGCATTTTCTCTCACTTTGAAAAGCGAAACGCAGTGACTTTTCGGGGGAACGGAGTCGCTGAATTAAGCTAAGCGGTCGAAGGGCAATGGTTGCTGGGCTGCTGGTTGGCGTCCTGTACGGGCTTGGGGGAGCCCTACAGGAAGACCAGCAGCCCGCAAACTTTTCTGGCGGCGGTGCCGAAATAAAAAAGGTTCGTGAGTGATTGTCACTCACGAACCTTTTTTATTTCGGCTTCTCTCTTTACCGGATTATCTTCCCTGGCCTGGGCCAAGCAGTTTGCCGTGCGTGTCAACCTGCGTCATCTCGTCCAGATTGAGCCTGACCATGCCTCCGGCGTCCGAAAATGTCTCGCTGTTCTGCTGCTGGCGGCGACGCATGAAGACTATGCCGCCGAAGACCGCTCCTACGCCCAGGCAAAAAATAAGCGACAGCCCGGAAGCTTTCAGCACTGCCAGGATTACGCCCGCGGTCGTATTTGTGTATTCCCTCACGGCGCGCTGGTAGGCATGCGGATTCTGCCCTAGCCACTGCACCACCTGCTCGTACTTAACACTGTCGATCAGCTTTGCGGCCGTGGCTTCGTCGGGCGCGTCAAAGACGAAGACGGAGTAGTTGCCCACGCGACGATAGGCGGTAGGCACCGGCTGGCCGCCGTCACGAAGCTCCTTGAGCCTGGACGTGATGCGCTGGTCGTTGGTCGTGGCAAGCTGCGGCGTGGTGTTCTCTACAATCACGAGCCGGGACGGGCCGTAAATGGCCGTGACAGCTTCGGCTCCCCCGTCGAAGCTGACAGCATCCAGAATAGGCCGCCCGCCCGCAGCGGCCTGCAAAGCCGTAAGACTCACCGCAAAGACGGCGCGCTCCTGTGCCGTCTCCCATTCTGGCAGGTGCTTGATAAGCACGGGAATCTCGCTTTCACCGCCGTCAAGGCTCCCGGAAATCCTGCGAGCAAGGTCTTTGAGCGCTTCGCCCTCCCCTGAGGTTTTCCCGTTACCGCGCAGGTAGACGAAAGCTGCGCCTCTGAAGAAAGCAACGTGACCATCCCATGCCAGGCCGGCCGTGCCGACATCGCTCAGACGCTTTGCCTCCTGCCCGCCCCAGGGCGTGCGGTTTGTCAAAAGCGAATATGCCGCGGAATCCGATCTGGTCTTGATGAGTGTGACGCTGAAGCTCTCTCCCTTCGCAGAGGTATACTGGCGCGTGACTGCCGAGATGGGGCCGAACTCTTCCGACGACAATGCTCCTGGCAGCTCCTCGCTCTTTGACTGAAGGGCCGCGCCCCGAGCCTGAAAATCGCCCGCGCGGTCCGGAAGCAGCCGAAGCGTCTCGGCAGAGACGGCTTCGTCCGCACGAACCGGAGCCGTAGAGAGCAGTAGCGAAAAGATGGCGGCTATATAAAGGAGCTTAAAAAAACGGTGTCGCAAAATAGACCTCTTCTCTTAGACCTGCTAAAACCCGCAACCTTTTTAGAACCCGAAAACAGTTGGATGTTCCACGGGAATTACCGGTTGCGCTTGCGTGACGGATGAGAATAGTTTAGCCCCAGCGACGCAGTTCGCGCAAAAGCAGGTCGGCGTAGTGTCTAGGGTCGTTAATATTCCGAAGAACGGTTGTGCCGCCCGTCTCGCTGGCGTTGTCTATGATGAGATTGCCGAAGCCCAGCAGGCGCTGCGGGATAGATGCGGAGACCGTCACGTCCTGTATGTTGCGCAAGGGGATGTTGCGCGTCGTGCGGGCTATGAAGCCCTGGTCAATCTCTATCTTGGAATCGGTCAGCGTGTAGCGAACCGTGTTGCGCTTGAGGTGGTAAAAGGCCGGTATGAGAAGAAGCGCCAGGGCAAGGAGAATGGAAATCCACGTAGGAATGGACGTGAGCGCAAGAAGTATAACCAGCAGAATTGCGCACAGCATCGCCGCCACGTATCCCAGCTTAACGAAGAGCAGCGTAGGGCGCGTGGTAAAAATCGTGCGCTCGATTTCATTCGATTCCGCCGCGCCGTGTCGCGCCATCGCCTGCGGCGGATTAAATTGCGGCCCGCCCGATTGAGGGCGCTGCTGAAGACGGGTCGCGTCGGGGTCGACGGCCGGCGCGCCGCATCCGGCGCAGAAGCGTTGTCCGGCCGCTATGTAAGCTCCGCAGTTTGTGCAGTGCATATTTAGAAGACGACTCCGACTTACTCTATGGTTCCGGCTGCGCGTACCGTGTCCAGCAGGTCAACCGGGTCATAGGGCATGTTGACTATGCCGCGCGTGCCGAGCGCCAGCGCCTCCAGACGCACGGCCTCGGAATTTTCGGGCAGCAGAAGCACCACCGGCAAAGTGAGCCTGCCGCCGTTCTGTTTGCGCAGGCGTCTGAGAGTCTCAAGCCCATCTATGCCCTGAAGCTCGAAATCCAGAAGCAGGAGATCGGGACGCTCTATGCGCAGAAGGTCTAGCGCCTGCTGGCCCCCGAAAGCCGCGCGCGCCTCGTACCCGGCAGAGCGTATCAGCGAATTAAGCTGAGCCATGCGCGCCGCGTCCGAAACCGTCAGAAGAAGCCTGCGCGGCATGATAGTCCCGCGAGCGCGTCTTTCACGCTCGCGCGCAGCCGCCTCGGAAGCCCTGACCGCTTCCGCGCCGTTCGTCTGAGTGCTTCCCCTTCTCACGGGCGGCGGCGCGGCAACGGCGTCGAGCGCATCATCCACACGCTTTTCTCGTACCACGTGCGAGATGAATTTTTCCGGGCGCGATTTCTCCGGCTGCGCTCTTTGCGCCGGTGCGCGCTTTTCGGTTTCAGGAGCTTCCGCCTTCTTCTCCACGCGCGCGGGCTCAATATTTGTCGGGGCTTTCCTGATTATGCGTTCTGCGTATTCTTCAAAGGTCTCGGCCACGGGCGCGGTCTCGACGGGCTCGGCTTCACGCCTGGGCGGCGCGGCTTCCGCCGCAGCAACCGGCTTGATTGGCGCTTGCGGCGTGGCCTCTTCGACTACGTGCAGGGTCGCCTGCTCTTCCCTGGAATTGGGCTGAGGCGCCGTAGAAGCGGCAGCACCGTCCTTCGACGCTTCGTCCTCGGCCTTCTCTATCAGGCTCTCCACATCCGTACCATGCTCTGGGAACGCAGCCAATCCCACGTTGATTGCGCTCTGCGGATTCTCTGCGGAAAAATCCCTGTGAAGCTTGTTCAGAGCTTCCCTGGCTTCGCGCGAATCAAGGCGCGGCATGTAGACCAGAAGTGTCGTCGGGCCATAAAAGGCTATAGAGTCTATGCGACGAAGGTAGAGCTTCAGGAAGCCGTGAGCCGCCGAGAGCACGCGGTCGCGGTCGCTCTTGCTGAGCGGCTGATTCTTATCCTGCCGCGCCGCGTTGATGACGGCTATAGCGCCGCGCCTCCCGCTCTCTGTGTCCTCGCGCACGTTGTCCAGCATGAGCATGAAGTTGTCTATCTCAAGGCGCTGGTTGCCGGCCACGGCAACCGTGCGGCGTCCGGCCTCTATGCGCCAGAAGAGAGAGTCCAGCCTGACCAGAACGTCCGAGAAGGGAAGCGAGAGGGCAAAATAATCGTCCACGCCTATGTTCAGGGCCGCGTTGCGCGTCGCAGGGTCGTCGCGCATCCATGCAAAAACAAGCGGAAGCGCATAGCTCCCCGGTTCGTTACGCAGCCGCCTGGTAAGCGCCACGGCCTCCTGCTCTCCCCCCTCATGTATCTCTATGATGGCAACGTCCGGGGCAAACTCGCTGATGGCCTGCCGCGCAGTCTCGGTCCTGGCCGAGTAGGACTCGTAGCCGGAGACGGCCAACTGCTGCGGCAAAACAGGGTCGGAATAGTTGACTATAACCAGAGCGCGGCGATGACGCGCTTGTTCGGTTTTAGTCTGCACTAAATCGGTCAGGGCAATATTCAACAAGGGCTTGAAGCCTCCTAAGCCTTGATAACCCGAAGGGGGGCCGGCTGCCTTTATAATCCTATACAGTCCTAATCATACAAAAAATGGAGTGCTTGCATAAACAAAAATCGGAGCGAGTTCCGGAAAAGAACCCGCCCCGAAGATTTTTTTTAGATTGTGCCGCCGCTTTTGCTTACTGCGTGACCAGTTGCAGCCGCCCGTCCGGCAGCCTGACCGCGAAGACATTCCGCTCGTAAATGTTGAGCGGCACGCTCGGCTGAGACTGAACTGCCGCAACCTCCGAAGGCGTAGCCGTGCGTGCCGTGCGCGCCGTCTCAGGGTCACGCATAAGGGAATAACGCTGCGTGATGCGTCTGACGTACTCCTGCGTCTCCCTGTAGGGCGGAACCCTGCGCCCGTACTTCAGGACGGCCCCTTCCCCCGCGTTGTAACCGGCCAGCGTCAAAGCTATGTCGCCGTTAAAGGCATTCAGCAGAAAGCGCAGGTAGCGAGTCCCGCCCTCTATGTTCTGGCGCGGGTCAAAGATATTGGTGACGCCGAAACGCGCAGCCGTACCAGGCATTAACTGCATCAGCCCGCGCGCTCCCTTCACAGAGATAGCGCCACGCTTGAAAGAGGATTCCTGGTGCATCAACGCGTATATGAGCACAGGGTCGATTCCATGACGCACGCCCGATTCAACTATAAAGGAGTCTATACGCGGGTCTCCCGTGGTGAATCCGTCCAGCGACCTGTTGGGAGACATGGCTAGAGGCGCACGCTCGCGCGTGTAGCCCAGCATGGAAGTCTCCGCATTGACGCCGCCGCGCCTTGAGGTCTTGGCGGTGAGACTACGGGGCTGCTGCTGCGGCTGGCGTGGCTCTGGAGGAGCCTCCACACTGGCCACGCGCACGCCGTCCTTGATGTCGAAGTTATCGAAACGATACTGCGCGCCCGTTTGAGCGGAAGCCGTGACGCCGAAAAGCCACATGAGGGCAACGATCAGGGGAAACTTTTTCATAATGCCGGTACTTTGATTTCAAGAATCCACGAACGGGTGAGATTTGGAGCAGGCCGAGGCTAAATTCGTTCAAGCAAGGGGCTAAATTCCCCTTACCTTAACCCTCCGCCTCTTTATTCAAGCGCGCCCGGAAGCGACGCATGAAGATAATAGCACCTGATTAAACTTATATCAACATTCTTGGCCAATTGTTAAACAAGCCATCAGTTAGCAGTAAGGGAATGCGGGTCGTGCGGAGGGCGGAAAGCGCCTCTTGACAGAGGCATTATGATAGCAAGACCTCATCGTAATCCATTTCCAACGAATCAAGCGTGACCTGCTCTACAGTGGGCGGAGTTTGCGCTTCCCTTAAGAATCAAACTAAAAGGAGAAAGATTATGAGGAGAACCCTCACTGCATTTCTGGCGGTACTGCTTGTATCGTCGTACGCGTTGGCAGTTCAGAACGGCAATTCGAACACTGCTTCGACGCCGGGCGCGAGCCGGTCGAACTCCAACAGGAGGCGCGGACCGGTCTTTCGCGCCAACAAGGAGCAGGTTAAGCAGGCGCAGCTTATTCTCAGGCGGCGCGGTTTTTATGGCGGCTCTGAGACGGGCAAGCTGGACGCGGACACGCGCGAAGGGTTAAAGAAGTATCAGGCGGCTGAGCAGCTCAAAGTAACAGGGACGCTCAACAAAATCACTCTGGAGAAGATGAACATACAGTTGACGGACAAGCAGAAGACCATGTGATTACGCCGCCTGAAAGTCGAAAGAGAAGAGAGCGCGCAACCTGATCGAGTGCGCGCTCTCTTCTCTTTCGGAAGAAACTTTTTAAGAGCGGGGGGCTTTAGATAGCTTCATCTTCATCAAGCTCCGCGCTCGAAAGCCTGCGCACCTTGTTGCTGATGAGGTCGTAGGAAAAACCCAGGCGCAGCAGGTGATCTATAAGGCTCTTCGTTTCGGCGCGCGTGCGCGGGCTGCCCCGCAGGCGCGTGCGCTTCTCTATCGCGCGGTCAATCAAATCCTCTTCCGGCATCTCTTCAAAGAGCAGGTTAAGGGCTTCGTCTGCGGTCTCGCGCGGAACCTTCTTCATACGCAGGTCGCGCTGTAGGCGCTGGCGGCCGACAGGCTTCTGATGAACCTTGTAAGAGGCGTAGCCAAAGGCGAATCGCTCGTCGTTCAGGTAGCCGTACTCCGAGAGCTTCTTTAGCACAGCCTCGACCGTAGCCTCGTTCGTCCACTCCTTTTCCAGTAGCCGCTCGCGCAGCTCCGCCACGCTTCTGGGCTTGGCCGCCAGAAGCTTTACGGCGCGCTGCATGGTGCGCGCTCGTGCCTTCTCCGGGTCGATGGGCCGCGCGGGCAGTCCGGCCTCCTCCGATGACTCGCTCGCCTTTTTCGGTCTCCAATTACGTTTTCTCATAACCTTCTATAACTCTAAACCAACGCGAACCGGGGCTGCAAACCCCGGGTGATTTTGGATTTTAGATTTTGGATTCCGGATTAAGACGGGCTTTCGAGCAGGTCGCTCCACCGTTTTATCTTGCCAATCCACAATCTAAAATCCAAAATCCAAAATCTATGGACGGTGTTCTCAACATAGATAAGCCGGAAGGCTGGACTTCGCACGACGTGGTGGCGCGCGTGCGCCGCTTGTTGAAGCAGAAGCGCGTGGGCCACACAGGCACGCTGGACCCGTTTGCCACGGGCGTGCTGGTGGTGATGGTCGGGCGCGCGACCCGCCTGGCGCAGTTTCTGGCAAGCGATGCTAAAGAGTATCTTGCGACCGTGCGGTTCGGTTACGCGACTGAGACGGGCGACGCTACGGGCGCGCGTCTCGTGCCTGCTGCGAAGGATGATGAAAGCGGAGCTGAAGGAGCGGGGGCTCGCCCGTGGAGCGATGCCGAGATAGAGGGGGCGCTCGCTAGCCTTCGCGGAGAGATAGAGCAGGTGCCTCCGATGTACTCGGCAAGGAAGGTTGGCGGAAAGAAGCTCTATGAATTAGCCAGGCGCGGGGAGACGATTGAGCGCGAGGCCAGGCGCGTCACGATCTACGAGCTTGAAGCAGTCCGGCGAGAGGACGGTGGGCTTCTCAGTTGGAGTGAAGACGGAACGTGCGACATGGCTTTTCGCGTCAGGTGCTCGGCCGGAACCTACGTCCGCGTGCTGGCGGAATCGCTCGGGGAGAGGCTTCAAGCCGGGGCTCACCTGACCGCCTTGAGGCGCACGAGGGCCGGAGGGTTTCCTATAGAAGATGCGGTCAGGCTCGATGTGTTGGAGAAGAGGGCTGGAGGCGGCGAGGCTGCGAGCCTGCTGACTTCTATGGACGCGGCGCTCTCTGGACTCTCTTTTGTGCATCTAACGGCTGAAGAGGCGCGCAGGGTGAGCCACGGCGTTCCCCTGGGCTTGAAGAGCGGGACGAATTACCCGGAGGGCGAGCGGCTGCGTATGAAAGACGAGCAGGGAAATCTACTGGCCGTAGGGGCTTATGACAGCAGATTGGAAGTGGTTCGCCCGCTCGTTGTCCTGGCCTGAAGGAAAAATAAGCATTGACTAGCTACCTTGTACGGTGTGCTATACTTGGCGGAAGAGTAAGCGGAAACTGTAAGAGCCGCGACTTTGAACCAGGCATGACGGCCACGCAGATTCTCCCGCCGCTCCCATTGAAAACAGAAGAGGAGAGGGTCTCGACGATGAGGCTCGCGCCGGACAAAAGCGCGCGGGGCTGAAGTGGAGCCGCATATCGAGGCCAATCCCTGAATTAAGAGCAAAGACGCACTTAGCGCGAGCCCGACCGGCTTTTCTCCCTTCCTGCTGCTCTGCGGCCGTGCGCGGCGCTGTTTGCTCTTAAGACCAAGAGGGCGTGTTACCCCACGCCGTCCGACGCGCGCTTTTGAGAGCCAATATAAAAGAGGTACAAAAGGGCTATGCAAGAGCAGGATGGCAGCAATAAATTCAATATCAGTGAACGGCTGGAAGGCTTGCGCCGCGAGCGCGAGGCGCTCAAGTGGGAAGGCTCCTTCCGCGACTACTTCGAGTTGGTGACGCAGAACCCCCGGCTGGCCGAACTCTCACACGCGCGCATCAACGACATGGTTCACGCTGCGGGCGTCGAGAAGCTGAATGAGGGGACGCGCGATGAGCTTGTCAGGTACAGCTTCTTCGCCGACGAGCTCTTCGGCATAGAAGAGCCGATTGCGCGTATCGTCGAATACTTCAAATCAGCAGCGCAAAGGCTCGAAGTCAGAAAGCGCATACTGCTTTTGATGGGGCCCGTGGGCGGCGGCAAATCCACCATCGTCACCATGCTTAAGCGCGGCCTTGAGCAATGGACGCAGACAGAAGAGGGAGCGGTCTTTGCCATCAAGGGCTGCCCCATGCACGAAGAGCCTCTGCATCTCATCCCCAACTCCCTACGGCCGGAAATAGAGAAGCATTACGGCATATATATAGAAGGCGACCTGTGCCCGCAGTGCCGCTACGCGCTGGAGCACACCTATCATGGCCGTCACGAAGACGTGCAGGTCGAGCGAATGGTCTTCTCTGAAAAAGACCGCGTCGGCATTGGAACCTTCGCGCCTTCTGACCCGAAATCCCAGGACATCACGGAGCTGACCGGCTCCATAGACCTCTCCACCATCGGTGAGGTCGGCGTCGAATCAGACCCGCGCGCCTATCGCTTCGACGGCGAGCTGAACATAGCCAATCGCGGTTTGATGGAGTTCGTGGAGATGCTGAAGGTGGATGAGAAGTTTCTCTACTCGCTTCTCACGCTTTCGCAGGAGCAGAACATCAAGACGGGCCGCTTCGCCATGATTTACGCGGACGAAGTCATCGTCTCGCACACGAACGAGAACGAGTACATCTCTTTCGCCGGCAATCGTAAGTCCGAAGCCCTTCAAGACCGCATCATACTCGTTCGCGTGCCCTATAACCTGCGCGTCTCGCAGGAAGAGCGCATCTACGACAAGCTCCTGAAACAATCCCAGGCCCTGAGGAACGTTCACATAGCGCCGAACACGCTTAAAGTCGCGGCCATGTTTGCCGTCATGACCCGTCTTGAAGAGCCCAAGCGCCAGAACGTCGATATAGCCAAGAAGATGAAGCTCTACGACGGCGAGGACGTTGAGGGCTACAAGTCTAAGGACGTGCGAGAGCTCAAGGACGAAGCCGTGCGCGAGGGCATGGACGGCATCTCGCCCCGCTACATCATCAACCGGCTCTCTTCGGCCCTCGTGCGTGACGGCATCACCTGCATCAACCCGATCGACGCGCTCAGGGCCATCAAGGATGGGTTTGAGCAGCACACGGGGATAAGCGCAGACCAGCGCGAGCGCTATCTGAACCTGATCAGCCTGGCGCGCAAAGAGTACGACGAGATCGCCAAGATAGAAGTCCAGCGTGCCTTCGTCTATTCCTTTGAAGAGATGGCGCGCACCATGTGCAACAACTATCTGGACAACGTGGAAGCCTACTGCAACAAGGAACGCATCAAAGACCCCATCACGGAGGAGGAGATGGAGCCGGACGAGCAGCTGATGCGCTCCATAGAAGAGCAGATTGGAATCACGGAAAACGCCAAGAACACTTTCCGCCAGGAGATTCTGATTCGCATCTCGTCTTACGCCAGGAAGGGGAGAAACTTCGACTACAATTCGCACGAGCGGTTGAAGGAAGCCATAGAGAAGAAGATTTTCTCTGACCTCAAGGACGTGGTGAAGATTACCACTTCGGCCAAGACGCCGGACCCGGATCAGTTGCGCCGCATCAACGAGGTGATCGACCGTCTGGTCAAAGACCACGGCTACTGCCCGGTTTGCGCCAACGAGCTTCTCTCTTACGTAGGCACGCTGCTCTCGCGCTAGCGGCGCGCGGCCCTTTGCGCGGACTCTTGCAGCCAAGGCGGCGAAAACGTTCTCAAGTAATGAGCGCCCGCGCTTTTCGCTTAGAAAGGTGCGGGCGCTTTTATCGCATGAAGAGGATTTTAAGCGATGACAATCTTTCGTCTGGGCGATACGGTCAGAATCAAGTCGGGAGCTTTTCAGGCCTTCACCGGCAGGATAGACGGAATCAACCAGTCGCGCATGCTGCTGAAAGTTAAGGTTAAGGTTTGCGGTAAGACGCTGACGACGAAGCTGGGATTTTCGGAAGTCTACAAGGTGAAATTTTTTAAGGAGGACGTGGACGACCGCGCATGATGAAAAAACGTTACCTGATCGCAGGGGCCGGGGGACTCATGGGCGCGGCCCTGACGGTCAAGCTCCTGACGCGCCCCGTTGATGTTGAATGGGAGCAACACGCCCGCGAGCTTCATCACGCGGAGCGCTCGCGCTTTGCCGAGGTGGAGGGCGTGCGCCTGCATTATCAGGAAGCGGGTTCACGCGATGCTCCGGCCGTCATTCTCATACACGGCTTCACAGCTTCGACGCTCGTCTGGAGCGAGGTGCTGCTGCCTCTGGCCGAGAGCGGCTTTCGCGTCATAGCGCCTGACCTCGCGGGCTTCGGCTTTTCCAGTAAGCCACGCGGCGGCGAGTATACGATTCAATGGCAGGCGCGGCTCGTGGCGGGGCTGATGGAGCGGCTTGGAATCCAGAGCGCAGCACTCGTGGGCAATTCTTACGGCGGGGCGGTTGCGGCCATCTGCGCGCTGGATTATCCGGAAAAGGTCACACGGCTGGTGCTGGTCGGGGCCGTCTCGAACGACAACGTCAGGAAGCGGCTCTTGCTGCGGCTCGGTCGCTCGCCCGTCGTGGGAGATTTAATCTCGCCGCTCCTGCTGGATTTACGCTGGCTGGTTCGACGCCGCGTGCTTCGCAACCGCGTGCGCCTGAAAGAGATTAACGAAAAAAGGTTCGAGGCGCACCATCGTCACCTCAGAACCTCCAGCACGCAGCGCGCGGCGCTTCGCATGCTCAGGCGCTGGCGCGCAGAGCGCATCACGAAGCAGGCGCATCTAATACGACAGCCGACCCTGCTCATCTGGGGAGAGCAGGACGTGGAGATTCCCATAGCGGACGGCAGAGAGCTGCACCGCCGCATCCCCGACTCAAGGCTCATAGTCTTTCGCAACTGCGGCCACCTCCCACAGGAAGAGTACCCGCAGGAGTTCGTAGAGCTGGTAACAGAATTCGTCAGTGGTAAATAGTAGATAGCTGAACCGCCGCTTTCTATACACCATTTACCATCTACTATTCACAGGGGTTTTATAGATGTCCATACAACGCAACGACTGGTCATTGCAGCGCAAAGGCATCATTGACCAGGAGCGCCACAAAGAGCGCGTGCGCGAGGCTATCAAGAAGAATCTGGGCTCGATTGTCTCCAATGAAGCCATCATCATGTCGGATGGCAAGCGCACCGTGAAGGTTCCCATACGCGCGCTCGACGAGTACAAGTTCCGCTACGACCATCGAAAAAAGAGGCACGTCGGCCAGGGGGACGGCCGCACGCGCGTGGGCGATGTCATAGGGCGCGAAGGCCAGCCCGGAGGCAACGGCCCGGGGCGCGGACAGGGGCCAGCGGGACAGGAGGGCGGCGGCGAATACTACGAAGCGGAAGTGCAGATAGACGAAATCGCCGCGCTCATCTTCGAAGACCTCCAACTGCCTTTTCTGGAAGAGAAGGCCAAAAAGGCCGTGCCTTCCAAGACAACTCAATTTAACGAGATTCGACGCACGGGCGTCATGGCCAACCTGGACAAGCGGCGCATGATAATGGAGAACATCAAGCGGAACGCGCGCGAGAAAGGGAGCCCCTCGTTCGGCGACGTTAAGAAGGAGGACTTGAGATTTAAGTCCTGGGAAGAGCAGCACCGGTTTGAGTCGAACGCCGTCGTCATCTCCATGATGGACGTCTCGGGCTCAATGGGAGAGTTCAAGAAATATATCGCGCGCTCCTTCTTCTTCTGGATGGTTCGCTTCCTTCGCACCAAGTACGACAACGTCGAGATAGTCTTTATCTCGCACCACACGGAGGCGCGCGAAGCCACGGAAGAACAGTTCTTCACGCAGGGCGAGTCGGGCGGCACGGTCGTCTCAAGCGCGTATCAGCTGGCGCTCGATGTTATCAACCATCGGTACAATCCGCGAGACTGGAACGTCTATCCCTTTCACTTCTCCGACGGCGACAACTACTACTCCGACAACGAAGAGGCCGTGCGCCTGGCCGATCAGCTGATTCAGACCTGCAATCTCTTCGGCTACGGCGAGATTGGCGAAGAGGGCGCTTCTAGCTACCGCCGCTCTTCGGGCGCGCTGCTCTCGATCTTCAGCGACCGGCTGAAGAACAAGGAGCGATTCGTGGGCGTGCGCATAGATGACAAGGAAGATGTCTATCCTGCGCTCAAGCAGTTTTTCGGAAGAAAGAACGAACTCTAAAATTTCATCATGCTAGACCGCGAGATAAAAGATTTAGAAAAGGCTCTGGAGCAGATTTGGGAAATAGCCCTGAGGTTCGGCCTTGACCCGTTCCCGACACGCTTCGAGATTGTGCCCGCCACAGTCATGTACGAGATAGGCTCTTACGCCCTGCCCGGTCGTTATTCTCACTGGACGTTCGGCAAGGCTTATCATCGCATGAAGACGATGTACGACTTCGGGCTCTCGAAAATCTACGAGGTCGTCATCAACACGAATCCCTCTTACGGCTTTCTGCTTGAGACCAACAGTCCCATACAGAACAAGCTCGTGATGGCGCACGTGCTCGGCCACGTGGACTTCTTCAAGAACAACGTCTACTTCTCGAAGACCAACCGCCGAATGGTGGACAGCGTCTCCACTCATTCCGGGCGCATGACGGAATACGAGTTCAAGTACGGGCGCAAGAACGTGGAGAAATTTCTGGACGCCGTGCTGGCCATAGAAGAGCACATAGACCCCAACTTCTTCATCAAGCGCGCGTCGTCGCGCCGGGAGCCCGCTATCAATACACCGCCACGCAAGGAAGGACGCTACGACGACCTCTGGCGGCTGGGCGAAAAAGAGGAGCCGCAACCCGAAGAGAACGAGCCGCCGAAAGCAGCCGAACAGCTGCCGGAAAAAGACCTTGTCTACTACATCATGCAGCACTCGCCCAGCCTCCAACCCTGGCAGCGCGACGTGATGGCCATGATTCACGAAGAGATGGAATACTTCATCCCGCAGATGCAGACCAAAATCATGAATGAAGGCTGGGCCAGCTACTGGCATGCCAGAATCATGCGCGAGCTGGATTTGCCGGACAAGGAACATCTGGAGTTTGCAGAGCTTCATTCGGGAGTGGTCTCGCCGCACATGGGGCAGCTGAATCCGTATTACCTGGGCTACAAGATTTTTGAGGACATAGAGCGCAGGTGGGACAGTCCGACGGTCGAAGAGAGGGACAAATTCGGGCGCAAAGGCGGGGAGGGTCGCGAAAAGATTTTCGAGGCCAGAGAGATTGAATCCGATGTATCTTTCCTTCGCAACTACCTGACCGAAGAGCTTTGCGAGGAACTGGACCTCTTCGTCTACGAGCTTGTGGAGGAAGAGGAGTGGACTATTACGGAGAAGCGCTGGGAGAGAGTCAGAAACCAGCTTGTCGCGAACATGACCAACTTCGGCTTTCCCTACATAGAGGTGCTGGACGGCGACTACAACGGGAACCGTGAGCTTTACCTCAGACACGCTTTCGAGGGCGTAGAGCTGGATTCAAAGTACGCGCGCAAGGCGCTCGAACATGTTCACCAGTTATGGGGGCGGCCCGTGCATCTGGAAACAATGGTGGACGAAGAGCGCGTCGTCATGCACTACAACGGCGAAGATCATGATGAGGATTAGGCTCTAACCGCTTCGTCAGGAGTTCACTCTCCAGATTGAGTAGTTCAGCGCTGACGCGTACGTGACCCACAGTAGATAAGGAATCATTAAAGCTCCGGCCGCAGGCGAGACGCGCCAGAAAGAGAGAAGCGTCGCAAGGATCGCGCTCCACAAGAGGATTATGTCCAGAAGCGCCAGGCCCATGCGGTGCATGCCGAAGAAGAGTATCGACCAGAGCGCGTTGAAGACAAGCTGCGCGCCGAATAACGCGAGCGGCGCTGCCGCGCCCGCGAAGCCCTTTTCCTTCCAGACAAGCCACGCCGCCACGGCCATCATCAGGTAGAGCACAGACCATACTGGGCCGAAGACCCAGTTCGGCGGAGTCCATGAAGGCTTCTCTATGCGCGCGTACCAGCCGCCAATCTCCGGGTCTGTAAAGAGCGAGCCTATGCCAGCCGCGGAGAAACAGATGGCGATTGATAAGCCGAGCGCGAGCCACGTAGATAATCCGTATGCTTCCGTCTTCATCAATTCAAAATCCGTCGCTTACGCCTCGCTTCTCTCCGCCTGAAGAAAGTCCAGGAGGCCGCTGAAATTGTCCGCGTGAAAGTGCGCGGGAAATCTATGCCTGATGGCTTCGTCACGAAAGCCTTCGCCGCCGAGTACCACTGTGACGCCGCGCTTTGCTGCCTCCGCATGAAACTGGTCGTACTCCCTGGCGTTACGGCTCAGCGCCAGGTTGGATGTGGAAGAGATGCAGACGAGCTGCGGCTTCTGCTTTTCTATGGCGTCCGTCATGGAGTAGAAGGGCGTGTGCGCTCCAAGATAGCCCACGCTCCAGCCCTTCTCTTCCAGCAGAAGCTGTACGCAGAGCACTGCCATCTCGTGCATCTCTTCTTCGACCGTGCAGACAACCGCGCGGCGTCCGTCCGAAGCCTCCCTGCGAATGCATTCCCTCAGCGTTTCCACCGCGCGCCGTGCCGTATGCGTCGCAAGATGCTCGTCCGCCACTGTCACTTCGCCGCAGTGCCAGAGATAGCCGATCCTATGCATAGCCTGCGTGAACGTATCATCCAGAATCTTTACCAGAGGCTGCCCGTTAACGTAGGACGAAAGCAGAACTCCTGCGGACGCGCCTTCCTGCCCGCTCAGTATGGCTTCAAAGAACTGTTCGGCCGCTCCCTGCTCACCCGCACCCGTGCCCTTTGATTCTACGACGGCTTCACTCATGCCCCTTAGCGCAACCCTGCTTACGTCAAGCCCCTGCTCGTTCTGAAACCTCAGCACCTCCTTGAGCGCGAAGCGGCGGTGCCCGCCCAGCGTACGGCTGGGGTGCAGGCGACCCGCATCAGCCCAGCGCTTGACGGTAGCCTCGGAAACCTGCCACATGCGCGCCAGTTGACGGGTAGTTAAAAAATTAGTATTCTCTTCCTTCATGAGCGTTTTTAGCGATTATTTGATGCCCTTTGAAGTAGTCTCGCGGTGCGAATTTTCAATATTTCTCAACGAACATGGAAACAAATTGGTTTTGACAGAATTTCGTGATGAACGTTTTGAGCGATTCTGTTAGAGTGCTTTCCATCAAGGCGGGGGAAACCGGAATGCAGGATACACAAGGGAACAGGAAAAGACCAGTTGAGGGATATTTGATAGCCGGGGTCGCTCTGGCGCTTCTCTTTGGAATAGTGATTCTGAAGGCACGCGTGCAGTAGAAGTTCCGGCAACTGAACGAACATTGGGGGGAGGAAACAGATGGCACAAGCAACGGCAACCAGCATGGCGGATAATTATACGAGCACGGGGGGCGGGAACAAAGATGTGGCCGAGTCCATGCTGCGTAATCTGGACGAAACGACAAAGCAGACGACGGGCGTCAGCCTTTTTCATATTCTGACGCTCGGCTCAATAGGAGCATCCATTGCGCTCTTTCTTTCAGGCAAGAAGGATGCGGCAATATTCGTGGGCCTGTGGCCGCCTACATTCCAGGCGCTCAAGGCAGTGACTAAGAACAAGCGGGCCTGAGACTTTAGGCTTAAGTTTCTCACACGCTGTGCCCTATGGGGCCCGCGCGTGAGAGCAAGCGAGAGAGTCGCGCTAGTGGCGAGCGCGACTCTCTCGCTTTTTTTTATTGTGAAAGAGATTTTCGGGAAAAGCGGGCCGCTAGAGAAACCCCGCGCTTCAGCCCATGTTGAGCGCTTTGCCGACTGACGGGTCACGACGCACGCGCCAGATTTTAGAATCCAGGTAGTAGTGTATGAAAGCGTAGCCCCAGAAGAAGGAGGTCAGCATCTCCGTCCAGAAGGTCTTCTGAAGCATGGGCGACATGACGAACTGGCGCGGCCCCTGATACCACAGCCCGAAGAGCACGCCGAAAGCTATATAGTATAAGAGACGCTTGCTTATCAGGGCTGCCGCTCCGTACTCGTCACGCGCCCTCTCATCGCGCGTGTACTTCTTATTGTGAAACCAGATAAGGCGATGGTATTGCAGGTTGTGGTAGATGGTCAGGATTGCCACGAGCGCTATAGGCTTGTGCGGCATAGGCGTCAGCAGAGCGATCCAGTGCATGGGGATAGCTGCCAGAAGCAGCAGGTACTTAGGCACGTTCAGAGGCTGAGCCTGCACGGCGCGCTGAATCTGTCTGCCTAGCCAGATGAGGCCCGTGATGATTGTCAGGAAGAGCAGCGCCCGTTCAAGGCCCGTGAAGGCGAAGTGCAGGGCCTGAGGCACGCGCGACATGGCCTCCGCGTCGCCGCCTACGAAGGCTATGAACGGGTAGCTGAAGGCGAGCATGAGAAAGAGCCTGTCGAGCGCGTTGTCTACGGAAGCCAGGTCGTTGTTCTTCTTCTTGTAAAGCACCATGAAGCCGTAGTGCTGCTTGACCAGATGATAGTAGGCCCAGAGAGCTGCCAGAAAGAAGAAGAGGAGGCCGAGCCCGGCCAGTACCATCACGGGGCCTACTACGAAAAAGGCCAGCGAGCCCATGAGCAGCCGCTTTCGTTCTCGCCTTTCCGAGCGGTCGAAGTAGGTACGCGAGAAGGTGCCGAAGACGTGCGGCGCGTCAATCAGAATAGCCCACGCCCCAACCATCCACAGCAGCGGCAGCACGCCCGAAACGTACAGCGCGAGCAGCGCGTAGCTTGACAGAACGGAGCCTATGAACCAGACAAGGTCGTCCCGCGCGCCTATAATCCAGCGCAGGGAGATGGCGGCCGTCTCTGACTTCTCCGTGACAGCCTGTGACGTGGTGGCAGACATAAAATCTTTTAGGTGGAAGCTATAATCTCATGGACCGGAACCCCGGGACGAAACCCGT
>DASVVZ010000153.1:0-6510 GCA_036389875.1 Pyrinomonadaceae bacterium | reverse complement strand
GCGAAGAGGGCGCGCATGGTGTTTCGCGGCGAGAGGTGGTCTTCGTCCGTGTCGTCTTCGTCAACGCAGTTATGTTCGACCAGCCGCGCCAGGCGGCGCACGAGCGGCTCCTTGTTCGGGAACCGCTCAATGTAGGCGCGTGCGGAGAGTGCGCCCACCCAGTCGCAGGTCAGCTCCTCCGGGCGGCGGCCGGTGATGTTGAGCCCCGTCAGGTTAACGGCCCGGCTCCCCACCTGTCGAAAGAGCGAAGCCAGATTGTCGTCGCGCCCGTCGGCTATGTGCGTTATCTCGTGCGCGAGCACACTAATCATTCCTTCATCGGACGGCAGCCCGGCCAGAAAGATTGTGCCGAAGTATATGGTGTGCGGGTCTATCATAATGACGGAAGCGTTGTCGCGCAGGTCAACGTCCGGCTTGATGCGCGCGACTGCCTGAATGCGGCGGGCGGCCACACGCAGCCTCCATTCCTCTATCCTGTTTTCGCGCGCTAATTTGGTCAGAGCACTAATGGCAAGCTCCTTGGCTATGGGCAGAAGGCGCTCGGCGCGTGCGGCTCCGGCTGCCGCGGCCGGGTCTCTTAAGGGAAGCGAGGGCCGCGCCTGCATCTCATCTATAGGGATGCTCCCAAGCGGGTCTGAGACGCGCTCCGTGCAGACGGTGTTCATGGCCCGCTCCACTATGTTGCCCGCATTCGTTGGAAGCGGAGCGCCCGTGCGCTGCGGCTTGTAGGTGTCGTGCGTGTGCCCGGGCGTCTCCTGTGCAGTCGTCTTCTCCTGCGCTGTAGTGACGCCGAAAGGCAGAGCCAAACTCGCCGACAGCCACACGGCAAACAGAAAGGCTAAGGCCCCCCGCCTGTAATACTTCTTGAGAAATTCGTAAAACATAACTTTAAGGAGATTGATTAATGAATCAATCTTTTCACCTGTTGCGCCAGGTGGGCTTGCGTTTTTCCATGAAAGCGTTGACGCCCTCGCGTGCGTCGTCGGTTTTCATCAGCTCATTCAGGTAGAAGTCTTCGACCTTCGTCAAAGCCTCTTCAAAAGAACGCCCGCGCCCCATATCAATTGCACGGCGAGCGGATTCGAGCGCAGGCGCGGACAGTTCCCGCAGGCGGACGAGCAGCTCTTCCGTCTTTTGCTCAAGCTGAGAAGCGGGCACAACCATGTTGATTAGCCCGAGCCGCGCCGCCTCCTCTGCGTCTATCAACTCGCCCGTCAGGATAAGCTCGCGCGCCCGCCGCTCTCCTATGATGCGCGGAAGTAGCACCGCGGCTACGGGCGGAAAGACGCCGAGCTTAATTTCCGGCTGGCCGAAGCGTGCGCTCTCCGTGGCTATGCAGAAATCGCAGGCCGCCACCAGCTCGCAGCCGCCGCCGAGGGCCGCGCCGCCCACGGCCGCAACCGTCGGCTTGGAAATCTGTTCGAGCGTGCGAAAGATGTTGTGAAAGGATTCGAGCATCTGGTAGATGGTCTCTTCGACATGCTCCTCCACGGCGACGCCCGCGCTGAAGGCACGCGACTCCGGCACGGCGTCAAAGACAATAGCCACCATGTCGCGCGCGGCCATGCACTCGTTCAAGCACTCGCTCATCTCGCGCATCATGGCTATGTTGAGAATATTGAGCGGAGGCCGCGCCATAGTTATACGCCCTACGCGGTCTTTGATGCTGAAACGTACGTGCTGAAAATCACTCATAACGATTTTGGATTCTGGATTTTAGATTCTGGATTCACGAAGGGGATTGAAATGATTCAACGTCAGTTGTCACTCCGAGCCAACATCCAGAATCCAAAAATCAGATAAGTTGTCCGCCGTCCACTTTGATGACTTCGCCTGTGATATGGCGGGCCAGCTCTGAGCAGAGAAAGGCTACGAGATTGGCGACATCCTGCGGCTCGCCTATGCGCCCGAGGACTGCTTCGCGCTCGGCTTCTTCCATGATGCGAGCCGGGAGCCGTTCGGTCATGGGCGTGCGTATGAAACCGGGCGCGACGGCGTTGACGTTCACGTTCGAGCGCCCTAGCTCAACGGCAGCCGATTTCGTCAGCCCTATGACTCCGGCCTTGGACGCGGCGTAGTTGCTGATGCCGAAGCTTCCGCGCAATGCCTGAATCGAAGCTATGTTGACTATCTTGCCTGAGCGCTGTTCCCGAAAGAGCGGCGCGACCGCGTGCAGATAGTTGAAGGTTCCCTTGAGATTGACGTTCAAGACCCTGTCCCACTGAGACTCCGTGATCTCCCAGATGGGCGCGTCCGAGTTTACACCGGCCGCGCTCACAAGCATGTCAACGCGACCCATGCGAGCGCGCGTCTCCGCCACTATGCGAGAGGCTTTGCCGTGGTCGGTCACGTCAGCCGTGAAAGTGGCTACGCGCGCGCCCGCCTCTTTCAGAAGATGCGAGGTCTGTATCATCACATCCTCGCCCGCCTGATCTACCACGCAGATATTAGCGCCGCGCCGCGCCAATTCCATCGCGCACGAGCGCCCGATTCCCGAAGCCGCCCCCGTGATAATCGCAACCTTTGCGTCGAATTCCATCTCGAAACAACTCCCCCTTGCATAATAGATAGTGAATAGTAAATAGTAAATGGTGAATAGAAAGAACCGTCTCGTCTATTCACCATTCGCCGTCTACTATTCACCAGCTTTGACAGGTTTCAGCCGAGCCATTTCCGGTATGACTGGCGCTGGGCCTCGGTCGGATTCGGGACGGGCAGGATACGGTAGGGCGTTACGGCGCGCCCGCCAAGCCGGATTTCAACGGTGCGCAGGTCGTCGTCTCGAAATAGCGTGAGCGTGACGCGGTCTCCGGGCTTTCGCTCGGCCAGCCGCGCGTCGAAGGATTCCAGATTGACGCGCATGCCGTTGAGCGCAACTATCTCGTCGCCGGCGTTGATTCCCTGATCGTAGGCGGGGGTTCCGGCCCGCACGTTTCTGACCGTCAGGCGGTTGCCGTCCATGAAGAGAGTCGCGCCGAAGTATGCCCGCTCGGGCGCAACGCGACCGGTGGAGGCTCCACTGGCGTCAAGATAAAGCCCTACGTGATTGAGGATGGAGTTGAAATCAATCTCCTCGCGGCCCCGGACGTAGCGCGTGAAGAAGCTGTCCAGCTTTGCTCCGGCCATTCGCTCGGCCAGGCTCTGGAAGTCCTCCGGCGTGTAGTTGCGATCCCTTTTGTAAAACTCCTCATAGAGAGCGCGCATCACGTCGTCCAGCGAGTGCGCGTCCTTCGATGCGCGCCGTATCTCAAGGTCCAGCATCGCGCCCACGATTGCGCCTTTATCGTAGTAGGAGATCTGCGAGTTCACGGAGTTCTCATCCGGCCTGTAATACTTTATCCAGGCGTCGAAGCTGGATTCTTCCAGACTCTGCTCGAATCGTCCGGGCGTGTTCTGCAAATCCCTTATGGCAATCGCCAGGCCGTTCAAATAGTCTTCGCCCGTGATGAGCCCTGCACGCAACAGGATGATGTTCTCGTAGTAGCTGGTGATGCCTTCGGCCACCCAGAGCAGTCTGGTGTAGTTCTCCTGCGTGTAATCGAAGGGGCCGAGCGCGTCCGGCCGTATGCGCTTGACGTTCCAGAGATGAAAGTATTCGTGGGAGACGAGCGTGAGAAAGCTCTGGTAGCTCCCTTCAGGACGAAAGCGGAAGCGCGGGAAGATGAGCGCCGTAGAGTTCAGATGCTCAAGACCGCCGCCGCCCGTAGAGGGCGTGTGAAGAAAGAAGGTGTAATCACGATAAGGAATCTCGCCTCCCATGAGAGCGACGGAAGCCTCTACTATCTTCTGAACGTCTCGGCGCATACGCTCCGGGTCGTAATTGCCTTCGCCGTCTATGACGATGCGGTGCGGAACGTTCCTGACCTCGAACGACAGCGTCTTGAAGTTGCCCGCCTCGACGGGCGAGTCATAGAGGATGTCGAAATTCTCTGCGCGAAAAGTGTTGGCGCGACCGCCCGCGACTGCGGGCAGTGCGGTTGCGACTTTCCAGTTGCCGAAAGGCACTACGTGAAGGGTCGAGGGCGATTTAAGCTGGCCGTTCGGGTACATCAGCAGCGCGGCGTTAGTCCAGAAGGCGTGCTGGTCTGTCAAATCGTTGGTGCGCACGGAGAACTCGTTGGCATAAACGCCGTAGGTTATAACCAGCTCTCGCGCGCCCGCGGTCTCAACGCGCCAGGTGTTCTTGTTGGTCTTCGCCCAGCGAAGCGTGCGGCCCGTGGCGTCTTTGGCCTCGAAGTCCTGCACGTTCCGCGCGAACTCTCGCACCAGATAAGAGCCGGGCGTCCAGACGGGCATGATTAAATCCGTCTGCGCGGCCAGCGTGCCCCGCATACGCAGTTCCACCTCAAGCAGGTGCGTGTGGGGCTTGGGCATTGAGACCGTGTAGGAGATTTCTGGTGCAGCAGGCGGCGGCGAAGCCGATTGATTAGACCTCTGAGCCTGAGCGGCGAAGGCCGCAAGCAACAGTAGCAGGGCCGACAGCGCAGCCTTTCCGCGTGCGTGAATCATTCTTCGGAACATCCTTCTGACTGACGAAATTTCGGGGAAGAGATTCATCTTACAACGAAACGCGCTGCTCAGGCCAAGCGCCCGCCCCAGACCGCCGTGCACAGAGTAGCCTCTTGCAAAACTTTTGCGATGAAATCGGCTTAGGATTCCGGTTCACTTCGGAGGAGAAAGAGCAATGATAGTTAGCTGCGTGAAGTGCGGCGCTAGGAATCGCGTTGACGAAAGAGCGGGCGAGGGACGACTGCCCGTGTGCGGCAGGTGCGGTGCGGCTCTTGAGGCAGCCGCGGGCGCGGGCGACGCCACTAAGCCCCTGACGGTGACGGACGCTACGTTCGCGCGCGACGTGTTACAGGCAGGCTCGCGCCCCGTCCTGCTTGATTGCTGGGCCGCATGGTGCGGGCCCTGCCGCATGATTGCGCCTGTGCTTGAGCAACTGGCCGCCGAATCAAACGGGCGCTACCTGGTAGCCAAACTGGATGTTGACGAAAATCCCGTAACCGCCGCGCAGTTCGGCATACAGAGCATCCCCACGCTTCTCATCTTCAAAAACGGCGCGCTGGTAGACCGCATGGTCGGGCTACAGTCCAGGCAAACCATAGCCCAGAGGCTGGAAAGTCAAAAGTAAAGAAAGGTGACGGGTGTCAGGTGCAGGGTTTAGCGGAAAAGAAAAGCAAGGTTGTCTTTCTTTTCCCGGCCCCGGCCTCTGATACCCGTCACCCGTTTTTACTTTTGACTTCTTTAGTGCGATATTTCAGGGGAAATCATTTAGATGAGAATCTCGAAAGGTATCTGATGAGATGTGGAGGAAATTGATTGCTACGCCCGGCATCTGGGTGACGCTGCCTCTTCGCATTGCCCTCGGAATCATAATGTTCGCGCACGGCGCGCAGAAGGTTTTGGGATTATACGGGGGGCGAGGCTGGAGCGCCTGGGTCGCAGGCGAAGCGCCTCTGGGCCTGCGACCGTCATGGCTCTGGCTGGCCGGAGCCGCGGTGGCTGAATTTCTGGGCGGCATCCTCATCTTCTTCGGAGCGCTGACGCGCATCGGCGCTCTGGGCGTGGCGCTCACCATGCTCGTAGCAGTCATTGGCGTTCACTGGGGCGCATTCTTCGCCAACAATCGCGGCATAGAATTCCCCTTTGCCCTGCTGGCAATGGCAATCACGCTCATCATAACCGGAGGCGGCCAGGCCTCCATAGACCGCTTCCTGATGCACCCGCGCGACCGCAGAAGATAAAAAGCAGTTTTCAGTTTTCAGTTTCCAGTTTCCAGCAGAAAACAACTTGCTTTTAACTGAAAACTGAAAACTGAAAACTGAAAACTGTTCTTATGAATCGTTCTCCGCTACTGGTCATCTTCATCACAGTCTTCATAGACCTGATAGGGTTCGGCATAGTCATTCCCGTACTGCCGTTTTATGTTGAAGGGACGCGCTTTGGCGCCAGCCCGCGCATGGTGGGGCTGTTGTTTGCCTCCTATTCCATCATGCAGCTCATCTTCTCGCCCATGCTGGGAAGGCTCTCCGACAAATACGGCAGGCGGCCCATTCTCTTAATCAGCCTGATCGGCACGGCCGCGGGCTTTCTTATGCTGGGGCTCGCCAGGACGCTCTGGATGCTCTTCGCCGGGCGCATCATCGACGGGATTTCGGGCGGCAACATCTCTACGGCGCAAGCCTACATAGCCGATGTCACTACGCCTGAGAATCGCGCGAAGGGGATGGGCATGATTGGCGCGGCTTTCGGGCTGGGGTTTATCTTCGGCCCGGCCATAGGCGGGATATTGAGCCGGTGGGGCATGGAGGTTCCCTTCCTTTTCGCGGCCGGGCTGGCGCTGGCAAATGCGACGCTCCTTTACTTCACGCTGCCGGAAACGGTCACTAAAGACCATCCGGCGAAAGTGTCGGCGGCGACCACCTCCCGCTGGAAGCCCCTCTTCGAAGCCCTGAAGCAACGCCGCCTGGCCTTCGTGCTCACGATATACTTTCTCTTCATAGTGGC
>DASVVZ010000152.1:0-8037 GCA_036389875.1 Pyrinomonadaceae bacterium | reverse complement strand
AGCGCGAGGCTGGCAATCTCCCGCTCTCGCCTTATCTGCGAAGTGGCAAGGCGTCCCCACTCCTTCATGGCCACGGGAGAAGCGTCGCCGGCGTCCCTGAGCAGGTTGTCTACGACGAGCACGCGCGCCTCTTCTATACGCTTTTCAATCGGCTCGTAGCGACAGTAGGCGCGTTGATTGAAGGGAAAGGGAAGCGGCTGCGATTTGTCTAGCGGAGTCTCTTCGACTAATTTAATCTCTTGTGCCATTCCTACTGTTTTCGTGTGCGAGCGATTGCCGAAACGGATTCAGAGTCACACGCGTCGTTGTTTTGTGTTCTGGTTAAATTTCGGGATCGCGGAGCCCGCGCCCGCTTCTGTAATTTCTCGTCGCGCCTCGTTTACGAGCAGCGTTCGCAGTCTTGAGCGAAACTGCTCGGACCTCTCTCCGGCTACGTGCTCAACAAGAAGTAGCATGCGATGCCACGCTGATTCAAGCTCGTCTGCCAGCCTGGAAATCTGCGTGATGTCGTAGGGAACCGCAACCTCTGAGCAGCCCGCGCGCGCAAAGACCGAGAGGTAACGGGCCGTGGCTAAATCAGGGCAGAGAACGCGCCGCTTTCCGGCCTTCAATTCCACCCCCAGCAGCGTGTGCTGAATCTCCACGGGGTTCGTTTTGGCCGGAACATTAAGTTGATGCGAACGCGTCCGCAAAGAGAGTATGCGCTCTCTGTAAAGACGCCCGGGCCATGCCTCGTCAAGCTCGTTGATAATTTCGGAGACAAAGCTCGCGGCGGAAACCGCTTTCCGCTTGCCGCCCTCAGGCTGGAAAACTACTTTTGTGCCCGTCCCGCTCGCCACTGCAATATTCATAAAGAGTACCGGGCCCGAAATTGAGAATGCGCCAGGCCCGCCTAGATAATGCAGTAATGTTGGCTCAAGGTCAACGCGTGATTTGCGTCACCGCGCTGCCTGCGGGCTTGCGCTTGAAGGCGTCCAGCACCCTGCCCGGAAAAAGTCCCAGGTAAAAGACGCCGAGGATTGTAATCACCAGCAGCAGCGCGATTGACGCGGGGACGTGCGGCACGGCCCAGGGGGTCGTACGCTCGCGGAAGAACATCACTATGATGAGCCGCAGGTAGTAGTAGGCGGAGATGGCCGTGTTGAGAACGCCAATCACGACCATCATCGTATAAAGCGAGTTGGCCGCAGGCGTTGTGCTTCCCACGTTGAGAGCCGAAGCGAAGACCGCCACTTTGCCTATGAAGCCGGCCGTGAGCGGCATGCCCAACAGGCTCAGCAGAAAAATGGAGAGAGTGAAGGAGAGAGCGGGCGCGCGAAAGCCTATCCCGTTATAGTCCTCGACCTCTGTCCGGCGGTCGTTCTGGCGAGCGATTATCGTCACTACAGCGAACGCCCCCAGATTCATCACCGCGTAAGCCAGCATGTAGAAGGCCACCGCCGCCAGCGCGTCCGTCCTTTGCGCCGCGTCAGTGGCAGCGCCCGCCGCTACGAATCCGACCAGTGCGTAGCCCGCGTGCGCGATTGACGAATAGGCCAGCATTCGCTTGACGTTGTTCTGGACAATGGCCGCCACGTTGCCTACCGACATGGTGATGATGGCAAGTATCGCCAGCGCGTGAAGCCACGCTTCGTGTACGTTCGTAGCTGAAGCGGTTCCGCTGGTCACAGCGCCCACGAAGGGAAAGCCGAAGATAAAGACTCTGAGGAAGGAGGCGAAGCCCGCCGCCTTTGGCCCTGCTGCCATGAAAGCAGTGACGGGCGTCGGCGCTCCCTCATAAACATCCGGCGTCCAGACGTGGAACGGAGCCGTAGCAATCTTGAACCCGAATCCGACCAGCATAAAGGCCGCGCCCGCGAAAAGAAGTGCCGGATACATTATGTCGCCCGACACGACGCGCTGGCCGATCTCGGCTATGTTGGTGGTGCCCGCCATGACGCCGGCTCCGCGCACGGAAGCGGTCGCTCCGTAAACGAGCGCCATTCCGTAAAGCAGGAAGGCGGAAGAGAAGGAACCCAGTATGAAATATTTGAGCGAGGATTCGTTCGAGCGCAAATCCGTGCGCCTGAACCCGCACATGACGTAGGTGGCTATGGAGAGAATCTCCAGCCCCAGGAAGATAATCACCAGATCGCCGCCGGAAGCCATCAGCATCATGCCGGAGGTGGCAAACAACAGGAGCGAATGAAATTCGCCCGCAGGCAGTCGCTCAGTTTCCACCCAGACGATAGACAGCAGTATGGTGAGCGCGGAGACGAGTATTACTACGAGCGTAAAGCTCAGGCGAATCTCGTCCAGCACTATCATGCCGTTGAAGGTGCCGGCTCCGGCCGAGCCGCGCATCCAGAGCCAGATGCAGGCGGCTGCGCCTCCGGCAAGGCCCACGAGCGAAAGCCCGCCGGTCGTCCATCGCTGCGACGGGCGAATAAAAGCATCCAGCAGCATGACTACGACAGCCATGCCCGCCACAATCATCTCCGGCAGGATGAGTCCGAAATTTATGTCGGGCGTGACGCCCGCTTGAAGTGCTGCTAAGAAGTTCATCTCTTAATTTGACGAGCGCCCCGCCTCTGCGGGCGAGCTCGCGTTCGATTTAGCTGCCAGCAGTCGATCCAGCTCGGTTCTAATCATGCGCCTGTAATTTTCGGGCGTTGACATCCCTGCGTGAGTGGGCGGCACGAAGCGCCCCTGCCTGTCGAAGAAGACCACCAGCGGTATGCGCTGGCGCGTGGAGAACTGTGCATAAGTCCACCGCGTTTCGTCGCGCAGGATGGGAAACGTGAATTTGACCGACTTGGCGAAGCTCTGAAGTCGTTTGTCCGAAGCCTCCTCTTCCGGCTCAATGCTCACCCAGAAGAATTTCACGGGCCTGTCCTTGTATTCATTCCTCAACTCTTCCAGCACGCGCAGCTCCTCTTTGCAGGGCTGGCACCAGGTAGCCCCGAAGGAGACGATCAGCACCTGCCCGCGCATGGCCGTCAGGTCATAATTTTTCCCGTCTGTGCCGCGAAGGTTAATCGTGTAATCCTTCGGCTCTCCCTCCTGCGCCCGCAAAGCGCTAGACACGGAGTGAGAGGCAAAGAGCAACAGGCCGATGATTAAATGTAGGGACAATCTCTTCATAAGCTTTCTACTTCTACCTACGCTTGTTCTCCTGAACTTCTACGCTGAAAGAGCCTGAGGCTGCATTCGATTTAGTGACGCGCTGCTGCACCGCCAATACGCTTTCGCGCGAGCGCGTCAGGAAAGGTCGCGGGTAAACTCCCATCAACAGCATCAGTACCAGCAGGGGTACAAGCAGGCCCATCTCGCGCGCGTTCAGGTCCGCCAATTCTGCGTTCTCGGGATTTCGTATGCGGCCGAAGACAACGCGCTGCAACATCCAGAGCATGTAGACCGCCGCCCAGATGACGCCCGTGGCCGCCAGCATCGTCGCCACCCAGTTATAACGAATAGCCGTGGAGAGCCATGTGCCGAGCAGTATCAAAAACTCGCCCACGAAGCCGTTCAGAAACGGCAGCCCTATGGAGGAAAGCGAAGCCATGACCAGAAAGGTTGAGAACCAGGGCATGGAGGTCGCGAGTCCGCCGAACTCCGAAATCTGCCGCGTGTGCCTGCGGTCGTAAATCATGCCCACCAGCAGGAAGAGCGCGCCCGTCGAGACGCCGTGATTGAGCATCTGATAGAGAGCGCCCTGCATCCCCTGCTCTGTGAAAGAGAAGATTCCGAGCACGACAAATCCCATGTGGCTGACGGATGAATAAGCGACGAGCCTCTTCATGTCCGGCTGCACCATGGCCACCAGCGCGCCATAGATAATGCCGATTATCGCCAGCACTATGAAGAACGGCGCGAAGTAGCGGGCCATTGAAGGGAAGAGCGCGAGGTTAAAGCGCATCAGCCCATAGGTGCCCATCTTCAGCAGCACGCCCGCCAGTATGACGGAGCCAGCCGTAGGCGCTTCCGTGTGCGCGTCCGGCAGCCACGTGTGAAGCGGCCACAGGGGAACTTTTATGCAGAAGGCGAAGGCGAAAGCTAGGAAAATCGTGGCCGCAGCAGTCTCCGCGACAACCATTCGACCGCTCGTGAGCGAGTCCAGCAGCGTCAGGTAATCGAAGGTGCCCAAGCCCGTCTGCTGTTGGTGTATGTAATAGAGAGCGATGATTGCGACCAGCATCAGCAAGCTGCCTACGGCCGTGTAGATGAAGAACTTGGTCGCAGCATATATCCTGCGCTCGCCGCCCCAGATGCCAATCATGAAGAACATTGGCACGAGCGACGCCTCGAAGAAGAGGTAGAAGATTAGAAGATCCAGCGAGACGAAGACCCCGATCATGGCGCTCTCAAGTATCAGCATGAAGACGTAGAAGGAGAGCGCACGCTTTCGTATGCTGTCCCAGCTTGAGAGAATCGAAATCGGCACGAGCAGGGTCGTCAATATCACGAGCCACAAACTCATGCCGTCCACGCCTATGTGATAGTAGGAGCCGATTGCGCCTATCCAGAGCGTCTTCTGCTCAAAGCGAAAGCCTGCATCGGAGTTCTCGCCCACCCTTGTCAGGAGTATCAGCGAGAGCGCGAAGTTCAGCACGGAGAAGAGAAGCGCAATCCAGCGATAGTCATTCTCTCGCTTCCAGAACAGGCCGTGGCCGATGAGGGCCAGGGCACCCACGGTCGGCAGCAGAATCAGTATTGTGAGCAAGTTATCTTGCAGCATAAGTCAACATGAAAGCGAAATAGCCAATGATCGCGACCGCGCCAAGGAGAATGAGCGCCGCGTACCAGCGCACGAACCCTACCTGAAGGTACCGCACGACGGAGCCAATCTCCGTGATGCCGCGCCCCATGCCGTTGACGATGCCGTCGATGACGCCTATGTCGAAGAATCGCCAGAGCCCCTCGCGCGACCCGGCCTTGATAGGATTGACGACGACCGCATCGTACATCTCGTCAACGTAGTATTTCTCTTCGAGCAGTCGCGGCGCTTTCAGTAGCGGCCTCCTCTTGTAAATCACCCAGCCCAGGCCTATGCCCGTGATGGCTATAAGGACGGAGATGAGCGTGAACAGCCGCTCGCTCCTCACCTCTTCGGGCGAATGAGCACGCTCTGCGGCCGGCTCACCCTGAGAGCCTTCACCCACAGAGAGAGGCGCTGCCCCGTCCGTCTGCGGAGGGGGCTTCGAGACCCAGCGCACGTCGCCCGTGCCTGCGGCCTCGCCTGTCGCAGCGCCCTCTCCCTTCTCAACCGGATGAGCCACCACCGGCTCAAGCGTGTGCTCGAAATAGTTCGGCGTGTGCAGCCCGACCATGGAGCTTAAAGCGTAAGGAATGCCTATGAGCCCGCCCACCGTAGAGAGGACCGCCAGCACTATGAGCGGCACTGTCATGCTCCAAGGCGATTCGTGCGGCGTGAAGGGGCCGTGATGGCCATGAGCATCACCCGCGGGATGCTCATCCGCGTGATCGTCTACATGCTCGCCCGGCTCGTGATGCGGGCGGTCGCCGGCCGAAGCCGCGCGCGCGTCGTGCGGAGCTTCGTGCTCGTCGTAAGCGGCCGCGTGAGCTTCGTCTGCCTGCCCGCCTGCGTGCGCCTCCCTGAACCGCTCCTCGCCCCAGAAGGTCATAACCATCAGGCGCGTCATGTAAACTGCCGTCAGTAGCGCGGTCACTGCGCCCACAATCCAGAGAATCTTGGGTACGGAGTGAAGGTGGTCGCCCCAGGAGCCATGCATGCTCCAGGTCTTCCAAAGAATCTCGTCCTTGGAGAAGAAGCCGGCGAAGATGGGAATGCCGCTAATCGCCAGCCACCCCGTAAGCATGGTGGCAAAGGTAATCGGCATGTACTTCTTCAAGCCGCCCATGCGCCGCATGTCCTGCTCGTGGTGCATCCCGTGTATCACGCTTCCTGAGCCGAGGAAGAGAAGCGCCTTGAAGAAGGCGTGCGTCATGACGTGAAAGATGGCGGCGACGAAAGCACCCACTCCGCAGGCCAGGAACATGTAGCCTAGCTGCGAGACGGTCGAATAGGCCAGCACCTTCTTGATGTCGTTCTGAGCTATGCCGATGGTGGCGGCGAAGATTGCCGTGGCCGCACCTATCAGGGCCATGATGAACATGGCCGTGGGCGCGTGTGTGTAGATGGCCGAACATCGCACGACCATGTAAACGCCGGCCGTCACCATCGTCGCCGCGTGAATCAGAGCGGAGACGGGCGTCGGCCCGGCCATGGCATCCGGCAGCCACACATACAGGGGTATCTGCGCGGATTTGCCCGTCGCACCAATAAAGAGAAGCACGGCGGCGGAGGTGATGCCTCCGGCTATGATTGCCGAAGCGGTGAACGGGTCAGGGGCCCTGGCCGCTATCTGTCCGAGCGCGCTGACGACTTCAGTACCGCCCACGTTCTTGTCGAAGAAGCTGATGGAGCCGGTCAGGAAGAAGATGAGCATGACGCCGATGATGACTCCCCAGTCACCTATGCGGTTCATGATGAAAGCCTTCTTGGAGGCGTCGCCGGCTTCGCGCCTGTCCGTGTAATAGCCTATAAGCAGATAAGAGCAGAGGCCCACGCCCTCCCAGCCTACGAACATCAGTAGAAAGTTGTCCGCCAGCACGAGCGTCAGCATGGAGAACATGAAGAGGTTCAGGTAGGCGAAGAAGCGATAGAACCCTCGATCTCCGTGCATGTAGCCCGTGGCGAAGATGTGTATCAGAAGCCCTATGAAGGTGATAAAGAGCGCGTAGATGCCGCTCAACCTGTCCATCGCCAGGCCGAAGTCGGCGCGGAAGCTGCCCACCTCAATCCACGTCCACAGGTGGTCAAAGACGGGCGTTGTGACATTCGCGGCTTCGCCGAGGTGTAGCGCCCCGCCTGACTTGAAGGCCAGATAAAAGGCCACGACCGCAGACACGGCGACAGAGCCGCACGCGACCAGACCCACGAATAACTCGTTGCGAATGCGGCGGCCCAGGAGCCAGTTGATGGCTGCCCCTGCGAGCGGAGCGAAGATGATGTAACGAAGCATAAGCAAGTTTTCAGTCTCCAGTTTCCGGTTTCCAGTTTCAGAAAAGCGATGGTTGCTTTCTACTGAAAACTGAGAACTGAAAACTGAAAACTGTTCTCACAATTTCAAAATGTTCGCGTCGTCAACGTCCAGCGATTCACGGTTGCGGAAGATGGCAATGATGATGCCAAGTCCTACGGCCGCTTCGGCCGCCGCCACCGTCATCACTATGAAGACGAAGAGCTGTCCGGTCACGTCTCGGAAGTAGCTCGAAAATGCCACGAGCGTAAGGTTCACGGCGTTGAGCATCAGCTCAATGCACATGAACATGGAAATCACGTTGCGCTTGATGATGACGCCGATCACGCCTATCGTGAACAGCGCCGCCGAGAGCGCCAGATACCAGGACAACTCCACGCCCTGCGCCTGCGGCGCGGGCACGGCCTGTAGCGCAAGCGCTGTAGTCTTAATGGCAAACTCAGTCATACGCTTTCCTTCAAACCTCGTCGTCGTCCCGTTTTCTCAACACGTCGCCGTAACCCATAAGCCGCGCAGCCTCGTCCGTGGTGTCCGTTTCCACTTCGGTCGCATCGCCCACGCGGCGCGGGTCAACCACGTCCATCGGCAAAACCTGCGAGCCAGGGATGACACGCGCCTCCGGTGAAAGGAGCTGGCCGCGTCTTGCAAGACTCATAGCGCCCACAATCGCCATCAGCAGCAGTACAGACGTAATCTCAAAGGGCAAAAGGTAGCGTGTGAAAAGCCCCGAGCCGATTTGCGACGTGAGCCCTACGTCCGTGTTAAGGGGCGTGTGCGGCGTGTGCGGATTCGTCTGCACGTAAAAGAGTATGAAAGAGGCTTCGGCCACGAGGACAGCGGCCAGAACTATCGCGGCCGGGACCAGGTAACGCATGCGAAGTGGCCGCCGCTCTTCCTCTTCCACATTCAGCAGCATGATGACGAAGACGACCAGCACCATGATTGCGCCAGCGTAGACTATGACCTGCACGGCGGCTATGAATGGCGCGGCCAG
>DASVVZ010000151.1:0-8314 GCA_036389875.1 Pyrinomonadaceae bacterium | reverse complement strand
CGGAGGGGCTGGGAGGCATGGAGCCTGTGAGGGCTCTTTATGCAGGCTCCTCTGTGCTGCTGGCGCGCCCGCTTCTCAACTGGGCCAGGCGGGCGGAGACAGAAGCCCACGCACGCGCAGGCGGGGCGGAGTTCCGCACGGACGAGATGAACGAGGATGAAAGGTTCGCTCGCGTGCGAGTCAGGAAGCGCTTGCTCCCACTGATGCAGGGATTCAATTCGCGCGTGGTGGAAGCGCTCGCGCGAACGGCCGGGCTGCTGCGCGAGGATTCGCGCTCGCTTGATAATCTGGCGGCGCTTCTTCTGGAAGAGGCGCGCGGCGGCCCTCAGCCAGTTGAGTCGGGCCTGCGCGTGGATGTGCTGGCGGGGGCAAGCACTGGTCTGCGGCGTCGTGCCCTGAGGCTCTGGCTGGCGGAGGAGCGCGGCGACTTGAGACGCCTGGAGATGGTTCATCTCGCGGCCCTGGAAAGATTGCTGGCGGGAGAGCGCGGCGGGCGCTCTGTGGAGTTGCCGGGCGGGGCTAAAGTTTCGCGCCGCAAGGGCCGGCTCTTCTTTCACGCCAAAGGGGTTGAAAATAGGGGCGAGCGCGACTAGAATCAAACCCGGACATGACCGCCGCTTTCCAGTTCCTTTGGAGCGAGCGGTTTCGCTTTTGTTACGGGTTTCCTTAAAAGGTCGTGCAATTTTAATGAGCGACTCGATTCAAGAAGTAGCAAGCGCCGCGCTGATTTCCGACCGCATCAAGGCGCTCGCGGCAGAGATTGCCGCCGCCTGTGAAGGGCGCGAGCTGACGGTCTTCGGCGTGCAGGAAGATGCCTTTATGTTTATGGCAGACCTGCTTCGCGCGCTGCCCATGCCGGTACGCACCTCCTTCCTCAAATACGACCACCACACGCTGGCCGGCGTTCAGGACATTTCATTCGCCACGCAAACCGACCTGGTAGGGCGCGACGTATTGCTTGTGGAGGGCGTGCTCGATACGGGCATAACGCAGGAGTACCTTATGCGGCAGCTGGACGCGCGCGGCGCTCGAAGCGTACGGCTTTGCGTGCTGGTGGATAAGCCAGATCGGCGCCGCGTGGAGCTACAGCCCGACTGGCGCGCCATCGAGACGCACGCGGATTACGTCTTTGGCTATGGGCTAGGATTTCAGGACAGGTGGCGCGAGCTGCCCTTCCTTGCGACCTTTGAAAGCGCGGAGAAAAGCTGATTTTGCAGGCCCCTTCAAGCAGCTTTCTGCGAACTTTTAAGGCTCTAAAGCGAGCGCAACTAACCTTGAGAGCGGGGCATCCAAAAGAAGCGGTTTTGCCGGATAATACGGAAGCTCTCCGGTTCGGTCACGCCGCCGGGAAAATCCAGGCTATTGCGGAGAGCGACAAATGATGCCGTTTCGGGTTATTATCGGCATCGGAGGCAAGAATAATTTTGAGTTCTACTGCTAGACAAATAATTTTCTGGTTGTTCATAGTCATAGGCGCTCTGCTGCTCTATCGCGTTTTCGGCGGCACGCAGGGCAACGCCGCCAAGGAGCTTTCCTACGACCAGGTAGTATCCAAGGTCAAGGCTGGCGAGATCCAGGACATGAATATCAAGCAATCGCAGGTCGATACCACGGGCAAGAATGGCGAGAAATGGTACACCACGATTGACAACACCAACGACGAGACCAAAAACTTCTTAATGAATCTTGGCGCCGACAACAAGGTCGCCGTCAAGCAAGAAGCATCGGGCAGCGGCTTTCTGCTGACCGCGCTCATCACCTGGGCGCCGTTCCTGCTGCTGATAGGCTTCTGGATATTCATGCTTCGCCAGATGCAGTCGGGCGGCAACAAGGCCCTGAGCTTCGGGAAGTCCCGCGCCAAGCTTCTCAATAACCAGCAGAAGCGCGTCACCTTCAAGGACGTGGCCGGTGTCGAAGAGGCCAAAGAAGAGCTTCAGGAGATTATAGAATTCCTCAAGGAGCCGCAGAAGTTCCAGAAGCTCGGCGGGCGCATCCCGAAAGGCGTTCTGATGATGGGGCCGCCGGGAACCGGCAAAACCCTTCTGGCCCGTGCCATCGCAGGCGAGGCCAACGTTCCTTTCTTCTCCATCTCGGGCTCGGATTTCGTGGAGATGTTCGTAGGCGTCGGCGCAAGCCGCGTGCGCGACCTCTTCGAGCAGGGCAAGAAGAACGCCCCGTGCATCATCTTTATTGACGAGATCGATGCCGTCGGTCGTCACCGCGGCGCGGGCCTGGGCGGCGGCCACGACGAGCGCGAGCAGACGCTTAATCAGCTGCTCGTGGAGATGGACGGCTTCGAGTCGAACGACGGAGTGATTCTCATAGCCTCCACGAACCGGCCTGACGTGCTTGACCCGGCTCTGCTCAGACCGGGACGCTTCGACCGTCGCGTCGTAGTCTCTCGTCCTGACGTGCGCGGGCGCGAAGGGATTTTGAAAGTCCACACGCGCAAGATTCCTCTGGGCGAAGACGTGGACATCTCCGTCATTGCGCGCGGCACGCCCGGCTTTACCGGCGCAGACCTTGCGAACCTTGTCAACGAAGCGGCCCTGAACGCCGCCCGCTATAACAAGAAGATCGTCATGATGATGGACTTCGAGCTGGCGAAGGATAAGGTGCTGATGGGCGCGGAGCGCAAATCAATGGTCATCTCGAACGAGGAGAAGCGCGTCACGGCCTATCACGAGGCGGGGCACACGCTCGTCGGCCTGAAGGTTCCGAACGCAGACCCTGTTCACAAGGTAACGATTATCCCGCGCGGCATGGCGCTGGGCGTGACGCAGCAACTGCCCGAAGGCGACCGTCACAACTACACCAAGGATTATCTGCTCGGGCAGATAGCAATCCTTATGGGCGGGCGCATTGCCGAGGACAAGTTCCTGGGCAGCATCACCACGGGAGCAAGCAACGACATAGAGCGCGCGACCGAGCTGGCACGCGCGATGGTCTGCGAGTACGGCATGTCGGAGCTTGGGCCTTTGACCTTCGGCAAGAAGGAGGAGCAAATCTTCCTCGGCCGCGAGATAGCACAGCACCGGGACTTCTCCGAAGACACGGCTATCAAGATTGACCAGGAGGTCAAGAAGATAGTCTCGGATCAGTACGACCGCGCGCAGCAGATAATAGAGGAGAACCGCGACGTGATGGTTCGCCTCTCCGAAGCGCTGCTTGAGCGAGAAACACTGGACGGCGTGCAGATTCGCCGCATCGTCGCGGGACTCCCGCTCGATGACGACCAGCCGCCTTCAAACGACGACGAGCGCCCGCAGTTGAAAGAGCCGGCCTCTACGCCTTTGAAGCCTATACTGCCGCCCATTACCGGCCCTGCCACCGCCTAAAGGAGCAGGGAACGGGTAAGTTAGAGCGAAAAGGGGAAGGGGCCTTAAAGCCTCTTTCCCTTTTCTCTTTTGCCCGTCCGCCTTTTTAAGTTTTATGAAAGCTCTCGAATGGAAACTGGCCCGCCGCACGCTCGCACTGGGAGAGCGCACGCTCGTCATGGGCATACTCAATGTGACGCCCGACAGCTTCAGCGACGGCGGCCATTTCTTCTCTCTAGACAGGGCGCTCGGGCACGCCGAAGAGATGGTGCGCGAAGGCGCGGACATTCTGGACGTAGGCGGGGAATCAACACGGCCCGCGGGCGCGCCGGTCTCGGTTGATGAAGAGCTGCGCCGCGTGATTCCGGTTATAGAGCGGCTGGCGGGTGTCGGAGTTCCAATCTCTATTGACACCACTCGCGCAGAGGTTGCGCGAAGGGCCATTGATGCCGGGGCAGAGATAGTCAACGATGTCTCGGGCCTGCGCTTTGACCCGTCGGTGGCGGACGCTGCTGCTCATGCGCGCGCGGGGCTTGTGCTGATGCACTCCAGGGGCGATAGGGAGACCCTGCACAGTCTTCCGCCCGTCTTGGACATCTTCGAGGAAGTCACAGAGGGCTTGCGGCTGAGCGTGGAAGAGGCTTTGAGGCGCGGTGTCCCGGGCCCTGCTATAGCTCTGGACCCCGGCGTTGGTTTCGGTAAAAGCCAGGAGCAGAATCTTGAGCTTATCGCCCGCCTTGACCGGCTTGTGCGAGCCTTCCCGGATTCCCCTATTCTCATAGGCACCTCTCGCAAGTCCTTCATCGGCCGGCTGCTCAATGGCGCGCCCGTCCAAGAGCGCCTTCACGGCACAATGGCCACGGTCACGGCCTCCGTCCTCAATGGCGCTCACATAGTGCGCGTCCACGACGTGCGAGAAGCACGCCAGTGCATCACGGTGGCCGACGCTATAAGAAGGCAACAGTAAGAAAAGCATTCAACCCTTCTTCACTTTTGCCTTTCCCGCAGGCTTGCCTGATTGCTCGTCTTGCGAGAGAATCTTGATCTCAGCTTACAAAGCGATTGCACGCCCGATAAATGGAAAGCACAATGACATTCAGCCGAAAAATCATCACCTCCTCAGCCCTGACCTTCATGCTCGTTCTTGTCTCGGGCTTTACCGAGTGCTACAAGCCCGTGACCAGGAGCCAGTTGCCTTCGCGGATCAAGACCGTGGCCGTGCCTGCCTTTCAGAACGAGTCACTGCGCTTCAAGGTGGAATCCAGATTCACCGAAGCCGTCATTAACGAGATTGTGCGGCGCGGCAAGGGGCTGCGCGTGCAGGGCTCGCGCGAAGGCGCGGACGCCGTGGTGGACGGCGTGATTAAGAGCTTCACTTTTTCCGGCGTGCTCCTTCAGCCAACCGACCCGGACGCTCGGGCACGCATCTTCGAGGTGGAGATTCGGGCAGCCGTCACCGTCCGAGATCAGATAGAGAACCGCGTCCTATACGACAACCAGAACTTCGTCTTTCGCGGCGAGTTCGAGTTCGCCAACGACCCTCGCACCTTCTTTAACGAAGAAGACCCCGCGGTGCAGCGCATGGCCCGCTCGTTCGCAGAGTCCATCGTCTCTACCCTGGTTCACGGCTTCAGCGTCACCGAGCAGAAATGAGCGCGCGTACTCGCCAGGAGCTTCAAAGGGACTTGAAGGCGGGAAAGATTGAGCCGCTCTATCTTCTTTTCGGCCCCGAAGATTACCTGCGCAACCGCGCCGCCCAGGCCATCACCGAAAGCTCTCTGAAGGACGCGCCGCTCCGTGAGTTCAACGAATCCAGCTTCAGTCTTGCGAGCGCGGACGTGCAGCAATCAATCGCCGCGGCTGAACAGCTTCCGATGATGTCCGGGCGACGAGTGGTTCGCATCACGGATTTCTCCAAGCTGCGCGAAGCTGACGAAGGCGCGCTCCTGCGTTATCTGGCTCGTCCCCTTGAGACCTCCGTCGTCATCTTCATAGCGGACGACCTGGACAAGCGCCGCAAGCTGACCAAGACACTCATGGACGCCTGCACGACCGTTGAGTTTGCGACCCTGACCGATTCGGAACTCGCCGCCTGGGGCAAGGATTATTTGAAGCGTCTCAAGGTCACGACCGACGATAGAACGCTTCATCAGATTGTGGCGCTCGCGGGCGTGAGGGTTCGCACGCTCACCATAGAGCTCGACAAGCTTGCCACTGCCGCCATCGACACGGGCTTTATCACTATGGAGATGGTGGAGCAGCTGGTGGGCCGCTCGCGAGAGCTGTCGAATTTCGAGTTGACGGATTATCTTGTGGCGCGAAACCGCAGGCGTTCTCTACAGATTCTCCATCGGCTGCTGGACGACGGCGCGGAACCCGTGATGCTCATAGGTCTGATAGCGGGAAACTTTCACCGCCTGGCGCTCGCCAAAGAGCTGATGTCACGCGGCACGGCCCGCGAGGAGGTCTTCAGGCTGGTGGCCATGCCCTACAGTAAACGCGAAGAGTTTCTGGCGACCGCCCGGCGCGCGGACGCCCAGTCGCTCGCCCGCAACCTCAAGCGCATAGCCGCCGCAGACCACGCTATAAAAACCTCTCTCGGCGGCGGCGGCTCGACGGGTTCACGTCTACAGCTGGAAATGCTGGTCTGCGAGCTAACAGCCTGAAAAGCGGGCCTCTCATCCTTCATACATGCTTTTCCTGTCCGGCTCGACCCAGCCCGTTCTGCCCTCTTCGGAAAAGACTCGTTCGCGTGTGTAGTAGTCAAAGATGGCCTGGGAGCCTCCGGCCTGTTCAATCACCCGGTTGGCGCGCTCTACCAGAGGGAGAGAGGAATCGGTTGCGCTTAAGAGCCTGTCCAGACGCTTGACCCAGAACTGCGTGATGGTCTCGTTGTACTTCTGCGGGTCTACATCGTAATGGGCCAGAAAGCGCATGAGCCCCTCGCGCATTCGGTCGGCAGCTTCCTCGGCAGGCATGGCTGAAAGATACCAGACGGCTACCGCCAGATGAGCGCGGTGGTCGAAATCTTCGTCCGGCAAGGTGCAATCCTCGAAACGGGCCGCGAGCGCGCGTATCTCGTCATCACTTCCGTACTGATTCTCAGGCTCCTTCATCCTCTTACCTCCTTATAGCAGCTCATAGAAGCGTATGTAAAAAGGCGAGGCCGGCTGGAATGAACCAACCGGCCTCGCCTGACTCGAAAGATTTTCTATCTCTTACTTCGTCGTCGCCTGATTGACGCGCGCCGTCAGCCTGGACTTATAGCGCGCGGCGGCGTTGCGGTGCAGCACGCCTTTCTGCACGGCCTTGTCTATCTTTGAAATCGTCTGCGGCAGCAACTCCGCGAGCCCCGATTTGTCGCTGCCCGAAAGGGCCGCGCGCAGCTTCTTGATGGAAGTGCGAAGGGCGCTGCGATTGCTGCGATTGATGTCGCGTCGCTTTTCGTTCTGTCTGACGCGCTTCTCTGCTGATTTATGATTAGGCATCCAAGGAATCTCCGTCTAAAGCTTTATCATTTTGTGCTGCCGCTCTCAGATGAGATTTTGACCGCAAGCACAAGCGAGAAAGTATAGGTTCCGGAGGCTTCTGTGTCAAGGCGCCCGGCCGGGTCAGCCGGCCCATTTGCTCAGTACGGTCGCGAATTGACACTCGCGCTCGGCCTGTAGTAGCGTGCCTTTCTGTACAATATGCAAATATATGCTACACCCCTCGATTTACCATCGCCTGCCCTGACTCCCGGAATCTTCACCCCAAGAAGGAGACTGCTTTAACTGTTGAAAAAGATTGAGCTTCCACCACGCGGACTGGAAACCCTCTTCGGCGTTCACGACCAGAACATCAAGTACCTGGAATCGCTCCTTGACGTGCGCATCAACGCGCGCGGGCAGGATTTGACCGTAGACGGCGACCCCAAAGATGTTGAAACCGTCGAGCGCATTCTGGAGGATTTCTCCGACCTCTTTGCAGAAGGCCGCACTTTCACCGACAAGGAGCTGCGCGAAGCCTTTGCGCAGATAGCCGAAGACCGCGCCTACTCTCTGCGCGACTACTTCACAAAGGCCCGCTTTAATCCCGCTGGCAAGAAGCAGGTCGCGCCCAAGAGCGCCATGCAGCGCCGCTATATCGAATCCATACAGGACAAAGATATTGTCTTCGGCGTAGGGCCTGCCGGTACGGGCAAAACCTACCTGGCCGTGGCCATGGCCGTGCAGGCGCTGATGCAGAAGCAGGTCAACCGCATAGTCCTGGCCCGCCCGGCGGTAGAAGCGGGAGAGAAACTGGGATTCCTGCCCGGCGACCTTCAGGACAAGGTTGACCCGTACCTTCGCCCGCTCTACGACGCGCTCTTTGACCTGATCGACTACGAGCGCGCCACGCGCCTGCTGGAAAAGCGAGTCATAGAGGTCGCGCCTCTGGCATTCATGAGAGGCAGGACGCTCTCCGATGCTTTCATCATCCTGGACGAGGCGCAGAACACCACCAGCGAGCAGATGAAGATGTTCCTGACGCGCATAGGCTTCGGCTCTAAGGCAGTCATCACGGGCGACGTGACGCAGATTGACCTGCCGCAGGGAAAACGCAGCGGCCTCATAGAGGCCGAGCGCGTGCTCTCAAAAGTAGAAGACATAGATTTCATCTACTTCACGGAGAAGGATGTCGTGCGCCACCGCCTCGTGCAGATGATTATCAAAGCCTACGAAGCGCATTCCAGCAAGAGCGCCATATAAGAGCAGTGACGGGCGGCAGGATAAGAACCTCTTCAGTTCGCGTCACTCGTCACTTACCACTGCGTGCTTATGGTTGAAGTCGTTAACCGCCAGCGCAAAGTTCCCTTGGACGGCGAGCGCTGGCGTGCGTTCACGGAAAAGGCTTTGAAGGTCGTACCCGCGAACGGGTCGGGCGTGACGGTGGCTTTCGTGTCCGACAGGGCGATGCGCGCTCTTAACCGTATGTGGCGGCATAAGAGGGGGACGACCGACGTGCTGTCGTTTCCT
>DASVVZ010000150.1:0-16859 GCA_036389875.1 Pyrinomonadaceae bacterium | reverse complement strand
AGCTATCCCGGCCAGAAGCAGCGAGAGCAGAGCGAAAGTCAGGCCGTCTGTGGCGCTGACACCGAACAGCAGGCTGGACATAATCCGCGTCAGGGCAAACGCGCACACGAGGCCCGTGAGGATTCCAATCGAGACGAGTATGAGCGCCTGTCGTATCACCAGCCGCAGGATGTTGCCGGGCTGCGCGCCCAAAGCCATGCGAATGCCTATCTCGTGAATCCTCTGGTTGACCCAGTAGGTCATGACTCCGTAGATGCCCACCAGCGCGAGTATCAGGGCCACGGTGGCGAACAGCCCGAGCAGCAGCATGGAGAAGCGTTGACGCGCGAGCGAGTCGTAAAGGCGCCGCTCCATTGTGTTGACATCGAAGACCGGAAGCTCGGCGTCCACGGCCTGAATCTCTCCGGCGACGGCCCCGGCCAAGGAAGACGGATCGGAAGCGGTGCGTACAAGCACGTACATGTTCCTGGCCATGTACTGCTCGTGCGGATAATAGACCGTGATGGGCGGCTCCTTCTCCGTGCTGTACTGGCGGGCGGAGCTTATGACGCCGACGACGGTTCGCCACGTGTCCGGCTTTCCGCGCTGTTGCAGCCGCTTTCCGACAGGGTTCTCGTTAGGCCAGAAGCGCGCGGCCAATGTCTCGTCAACAATCACGGCTTCCGGCGCGCCGGCCCTGTCCTGCTCGTTGAAGTATCTCCCCTTGAGAAGCGGAATCTCCATCACTCGAAAGTATTCGGGGCTGACGATGCGCGTGTTGGAGATGACTGAGCTGGTGCTTGAGCCGGGCGGCTGATAGCCCTCAATGATGATTGGCTCCCAGGCGAAGGCCACCGTGCTCATGGGCAGGCTGTAGCTGACGCCTGCGGCCTCAACGCCGGGAAGCCGCTTTATTCTTTCGTCAATCTGCCGGTAAAAGGCTCCGATTGTCTCCGGCTTAGGATACTTCGAGGCGGGAAGCGACAGCCGCAGCGAGAGCACATTTCGCGGGTTGTAGCCGGGATGAGCGCTGACAATCTCTCTGTAGCTGCGAAAGAGTAGCCCCGCCCCTATGAGCAGAACAAGAGAGAGCGCGACCTCCGCTATGACGAGCAGCTTGCGTAGGCGATGATGGCTCAGGCCGAGGGCGGAGCCGCCTCCGCCTGTGCTTCTGCCGCCCTCCTTGAGCACCTCGTTCAAATCAACCCTCGAAGCCCTGAGCGCAGGCACCAGCCCGAAGACGACCCCTGTCATGAGCGAGACAATGAAGGTAAAGAGAAGGACGCGCATGTCCACGCCCACTTCACCCAGGCGCGGAATATTCTCGGGCCCGTAGACCCTTAGAAGCCTCACGCCCAAGCAGGCTATCAGGAGACCGAAGATGCCTCCCGAGAGCGCCAGCAGCACGCTCTCCGTCAAGAGTTGCCGAAGTATGCGCGTGCGGCTTGCGCCGACAGCCGTGCGAATGGCTATCTCCTTCTGGCGGGCCGCGGCGCGGGCGAGCAGCAGGTTGGCCACGTTCGCGCACGCGACCGTCAGCACGAATCCCACCGCGCCGAAGAGCACATACAATATCAATCGAATATCGCCTACGACCTCTTCCAGCAAAGGAACCACGCTGAAGGTAAGGCCGCCGTGCGGCGGGTAATTGTCAGGATATTGCCGCTTGACGCGCTCGGCTATCACGTCCATCTCGGCCTGCGCCTGTTGAAGAGTTACGCCCGGCTTCAAACGCGCGAAGATGTTGTAGTCCTCGTGGTCCCGGTCTGTTCGCCCGCCCTCGTTCATGGGCAAAGGCAGCAGCACGTCCGCCCGCTCTATGGCGTTGACCGTGAGCATGACCTCTTTGTCCAGGGAGAAGTCCGGCGTCATCACCCCGACTATCTCAAGGCTGTTTCCGTTGAGAGTCAGCGTCTTGCCTACCACCGAAGGGTCTGAGCCGAAGCGCCGCCGCCAGAATCCGTTACCGAGGATTACGGCCTGCGGCTTGCCGGGGCTGTCTTCTTCCGCCGTGAAGACTCTTCCCAGAGAGGCGCGAGCGCCCAGGAGCGGAAAGAGCGAAGATGAGACGCGCGCTCCGTCGACCCTCTCGGGCGCTCCCTGCCCCGTCAGGTTAAAGCTTCCGCCGAGGGCGATGGCCGTATCTTCAAAGACATGATTCTGCGTCCTGATGTCGTGGTGCTGCGCGGGAGAGAACCAGTCCTGCGCTACGCCTAAGCCAGGCGAGCGATTCCAGAGTATGACGAGCCGCTCGGCGTCCCTGTATGGCAAGGGGCGCAGCAAGATAGAGTTGGTCACGCTGAAGATGGCGCTCGTGGCTCCTATGCCAATCGCCAGCGACAGCACGGCTATCAGGGTGAAGCCGGGATTCTTCAGGAGCAGCCGGGCGCTATAAGAAAGGTCTTGCCGTAGAGTTTCCATCAACGATGTCCTTGCCAGATGTAGCAGCTAAATTTAGGACAAGTCTGAAGAAGCATGGTGCTCCCTGACCATACAGGTTCCTGTAAGGGCGGGAAACAGCTATGGGACTAACTGCGTAGAGCCTGTGACGAAATACTTTAAGAGCGTGACAAAGCGGCGCGTTCGCGGGAAGCGCACAAGCCGGAGGCGGGAAGCCCTCTTGCCCAATCAAAACAGGAGCGCTCCCCGCACTTTCGGTCTTAAACCGCTTCGGATTGCGAGGTGAACTTGAAGGCTTTGAGTTTCAGGGCGGGCAGAAGGGCAGCGCTTCCGCCCTGACCTTCGCTGCTTCCGACGCGCTCCGGCGTGCCTATCATCTCGACGTTGCCGGGCGCGAGCATCTGTATCATGCTCTGGTTGAAACGGAAGTTGCGCACGGGGTATTGAATCTTTCCGTTCTCAACGAGCCACACGCCGTCGCGCGTGAGGCCCGTGAGCGTAGCCGTTCGCGGGTCAACGCCTCGTATGTACCAGAAGCGGCTCACGAGCAGGCCGCGAGAGGTGTTCTGTATCATCTCTTCTACGGTCGATGGTTTGCCGCTCGTTTCCATGATGAGGTTGACGGGGCCGGGCGTGGGCTGCCGCTCGCGCTTCTGCGCCCAGTATCGCGAGTAGACCAGATTCTCAAGCACCCCGTTGCGCACAAGGTAGACGACCTCTGCCGGCAGGCCCGCCTGTGTGGATTGAGAGCCCGGAAGGTCCGCGCGCCACGGGTCGCTCAGGATGTTTATGCGCTCGTCGAATATCTTCTCGCCCACTTTGGTCTTCCCGCCCGCCACGGAATAGGCGCTTCGTCCCTCTTCTGCGCTTCGCGCGTCGAAGCCGAAACCGAAACCGCCAATCAGGTCTGCGACAGCCTGCGGCTCCAGAATGACAGGATAGACGCCCGCATCCAGCAGGCGCGAGTTTCTGGATTCGAGGGCGCGGCGGATAGCCTCGCGCGAGATGCGCGCGGTGTCAAGGCGGCTGATGTCGTAGTGGCTGCGAAGGAAGTAGCCGGAGCCCGCCCCGTCCAGCGTGCGCGCGGTCATGCCCAGGCTGACTATGCTCCTGCGCTCGTAGTCGAAGTTGCCGTTCTTTGTGGCCTGCGCGCCGGCGGAGGCTTGCGCCTGATGAAAGCCCGCGCTCAGGACACCGGCCTTCTCCGACGCAGTGATGATGTCGCCGACGGCCTTCGCACGGTCTACCAAAGGGACGTTGGCCGTGGCTTCGGCATAACCGAGCGAGGGCTTGTAGGTCTGCGCCTTGAGCGTGGGCATGTACTCGACATCTACGGGCGAGATGTTCGCCAGCCGCTCGGCCTCTTCAACCGCGGCCCTGAGGCTCGCGTCGTCCATGTCGTTCGTAGAAGCCGCGCCGCGCTTGCGGTTAATCCAGACGACCACGTTGGCGTTCATGTTCTCGCGCCGGCCGCTCGTCAAAAAGGAGTTGGCGGCAAAGCGCAGGTGCGAGTAGGTTTCGCTCGTGACGCTCGCGGACGCGTCGTCTGCCTTCGTATAGCCGAGCATCTTTTCCGTAATGGCGCGTGCCTCTTTTTCTGTCAGTAACATCGCTGGAATCTCCTCTAGGCTGTGCGTACGGCTGTGTTGAGAACGTTGATGCCGCGAAAGCGCGCGATGGGGCAGCCGTGGCTGACCGCGTTCGACTGCGTGGGCTCTCCCTTGCCGTCGTTGAAGCTCCCGCCCAACTGATACGTGGCGGGGCCGCCCAGGCCGTCGCACGCGCCCCAGAAATCCGTAGTGCGAGATTGATAGGCCACGTCGCGCAGCATCCCCGCTATCTTCCCCTTCTTGACTTCGTAAAAGGTCTGGCCGCCGAACTGGAAGTTGTAGCGCTGCTGGTCTATGGAAAAGCTTCCGTTGCCGTAAATCAGTATGCCGTTTTCGACCTCGCCGAGCAGGTTGTCGAGCGAGACGGCCTCTTTGGCAGGCTCAAGCGAGACGTTCGGCATGCGCGGGAAAGGCACCGCTCCCCAGGATTCTGCGTAGAGGCAGCCGTAAGACTGCTTGCGGCCTACGAGCGGAGCAAGGTCGCGCGTCGTTTGCCAGTCAACGAAGAGGCCGTCCTTCACCAGATGCCACTTCTGCCCCGGCACTCCTTCGTCGTCGTATCCAGTGGTGGCGAGCCCGGCGGGCTGCGTGCGATCCGCCACGAAGTTCACAATCTTCGAGCCGAACTGAAGCTTGCCGGTCTTGTCCGGCGTCAGGAAACTGGTGCCGGCGTAATTGGCCTCCCACCAGAGAGCGCGGTCAAGCTCCGTCGGATGGCCCACAGACTCGTGAATCGTCAGCCACAGGTGCGAGGGATGTAGCACCAGATCGTACTTGCCCGGCTCGACCGACTTGGCCTTGAGCTTTGCCACCACCTCGTCGCCCGCCTGCTCGGCCTCAACCATCCAGGGGTACTTTTCCAGGTACTCGTAGCCCATCGCCTGCGGCCCGCCCAGGGAAGCACGCGTCTGGAAATCTCCGCTCGCGCGATTGATGGCCGTGACCGTAAAGCCCGGGAAGCTGCGTATCAGGTACTGGTCTATGCGCGAGCCGTCCGAGGTGGCTAAGAATTTCTGCTCGTTGACGAAGAACATGGAGGAGTTGACGAAGCCCACGCCCTGCGCCTTCATGGCCGTCTGGTTGAGCTTTAAGAGAAACTGTATCTTGTCGTCAATCGGCACGTCGAAAGGGTCTTTCTCGAAGGAGCTTTTCCAGCTGGCCACGACCTTAGGGGTCGGCACAATCTGTATCGGCTTGCGCTGGAAAACCGCGTTGGCGCGGGCGATCTCCACGGCCTGCTCGGTCACGCGGCGCACCTCCTCGGGCGTGACTATGCGGCTGGAGGCGAATCCCCAGGTTCCCTTGACCAGCGCCCGCACGCCGAAGCCGAAGCTCTGGCTGCGCGAGACGTTCTGCACCTGCTGCTCGCGCGTGCTCAGGGATTCAAAGCGGTAGCGGTTGATGCGTATGTCCGCGTAAGTAGCGCCCAGCCGCTTTGCCGTCGAGAGCGCCACGTCGGCCAGCTTGTTCTTATCAACACTTACGTCCGCGGCCGCCTCCGCCTCGAAGACCCACGCAGGCAGCGTCACAGCGCCAAGAGCCGCGCCCGTCACCTTCAAAAAATCGCGTCGAGAAGTTGTCATGATTCGCCTCGCTGCTGATGTGTGTAAGCGCCGCACGGCGACTCTTTTCGGTCGCCTGCGACGAAAACCAGAGATTGTCTTAATTGAACTTACGCGGGAAGGCTAACTCTATTACAGAGAGGAAAATTGTCAAGACAAAATTTAGTAGTGTCCTGAATTCGATTCTCAGCGCCCCTTAAGAGTTCCCACGCGTCTTTGCGGCGGTGAGTCTCTTTAACCTTCATTCACAGCCGCAAAGACGCGTAGAGACGCAAAGATAGCGCTAAGGGGAAAAAAAAGAAGGACAGGCTTCCCCGACAAAAGCCTGTCCTTCCCCCAACTCACCCCCGAATAAACGCAGGGTGAGAAAATCAGTTAAGCGGTGTGACCGAGACGGTCTTCGTCAGCGGATTGACCGTGAATTTCAGCAACCTGGTCCCGCTCAGGATTTTACTTCCCGTAGAGCTTGTGCCCGTGCCGCTCGTAGTCGTTGTTCCGCCGGTTGTGCCGCCCGTCGTCGTCCCGCCGGTCGAGCCGCCTGACGCAGCCGCGGCTGCTCCGGTGGGCAGGCTCGCCATGACGCGCGCCGTGAAGCTGAAGAGAATCGTGTTCGGGTTATTGAACTTGATGGCGCGCGTAGCCGTCTCTTCATTCGGCAGAAGGTCTGCGCCGACAAGCTGCGAGTAGTCGAAGATGGCCGGAGCCGAAACGCCGTCGGCGCTGTTGTCCGCGTTGGCCACCTTCACGGAGCCGTCCCGGGATTCAACCGAGACAATCTCCATACGCGTCGTCGGATAGAAGGTCGTGCCCGATTGATTCCTGAGAGCGGTCGTCAAATCGGTAGCGCCTCCGGCGAAGACGATGGTCTTGTTGACAGGAGAAATGGAGCTTGTCGCATCAACGAGCGAGCGACGAGCGACCGTGATGCTCTCCACGTTGCTCGGCATGGTGACGAACTTGCCTATGCGTCCCGGCGTGATGGAGCGTATGCGGTAGCTGCGCGTCCCGTCGCCCATGTTCGTGAACTCCGCGCTCGTAGCCGAGCCATTAACGGTGCGAACGACCGAGAAGTTCGTGCCGTCCGTGGACTCTTCCACCTCGTAAGCTTCGACCGTGCCCTGCGGCTGCCAGTTGAGCGTGTATGTGCCGTCGAAGTCGAAGCGCTCGGTGCCGAGCGTAAAGTCGGAAGCGATGGCCTGAACCGCGGGCGGTGCGCCGCCCTTGAGCTTGGTGCTCTCTATGCGGAACTCCGTCGGGCCGTTGGCCCAGCCGTAGACGCGATAGATGTATGTGCCCGGAGCGGTCGTGTCTGCAGAGACATGCTCGGGGCCGCTGCTGTTGCCGGAATCGTCTATCTGATTTCCGTTCGGGTCAAAGAGCAGGAAGTCCATGTCGGGCAGTCCCACGCCCGCCTCCTCTACGTTCGTGTAATCCCAGCTAAGCGTGCCTTCCAGCTTGAGCGTCGCGGCATCCACCTGAACCGGAACGTCAACGTAAGAGGTTCCTCCGGCAACATAAAGCTCGTTGTCTCTCTGCACGCCGGCGTCGCCCACCGTGACGGTGCCCGTGAAGGTTTCCGTCTCGGCGCTGGAAATCTCGTTCGAAGGCAGGCTCGGCGTGGCCTTCAGGTACATGGGCATACGCAGCTTGTCCGTGCTTCCTGCGCGCTCGGCTATGACGTACCACTGCAACTGCTTGATTGTCGTGTCGCGCACCTGATTACCGTCGAGGGTCACGCGCGCGGAGAAGGTGGCGGTGCCGCCCGCCGGAACAGTTACGCTCGAAGGGCTGACGCTGGCACTGATGCCCGGCGTATCAAAGAAGCGGTTGTTGGCCGTTGACAGATTGTAGGTGCCACCCTGGCCCGAAAGGTCTCGAATCGTGACCGTGACTTCGCGCGTGTTGACGACGCGGTTGTTGAGTATGGCCTCTTCGCCGAAGGAGTGGCTGCCGAGTATGCCCGGCTGGTTGATGCCGTCGCCCGCCACGCCCATCAGGGCTTTAGTGTTGACGGCAGCTTTAACATCAACGAGGCCGCCGCCCTGGTCGATTATGGAGTCCGACTGCGCGCCGTCCGCACGCGGAGTGCCGTTGGCCGAGCGCATGTTGGTGGCCGTATTAATCATGGCCGTGCGAATCATGTCAGGCGTCCAGTCCAGGTGCGCCTGCTTGATGAGAGCGGCTACGCCGGAGACGTGCGGGCCTGAAAAGCTCGTGCCGGTCGCAAGCGTGTAGCCCGACGGGTCGAACATGGTGCCGCCCTGAGCCGTAGCACCGCCCGCCTTGACCGTGGCGCTCAGGATGTTGATGCCCGGCGCGGTCACGTCCGGCTTAATCTGGCCCAAACCCTCCACGGGGCCGCGCGAGCTGAAGCTCGTCGTGGAGCCGTAGAATTCGTCATCCAGGTAGGGATTCAGCCTGATAGGAAGCTCGGAGATAGCTCCGTTCGCAGGGTCTACGTTGTTGTTATCGGTTGATGAAATGGCGTCAACCAGAACTTCGCCGTCAGCCGGAGAGACTATCGCCGACGGGATGGTGCTCTTTACCGCCGTGGGGTTCGTCGTCGTGCTGATTAGAATGCAGCCGATTGCTCCCGCCACGGCCGCCTTGTTGCAGGTGTCAAAGAAGGTTGCCGAAACCAGTCCGGAGTCTTTGACTAAAGCTATACGCCCGCTGACGGCCGCAGGATAAGGAACACCGACAGGGTCGTTGACCAGCACGTAACGCTGCGCGACTGAGCCGGCCGCGGGGTCCGGCGTGCCCGCCATGGGATAGAGCTTCAGACGGTCGAACCCGTCCGCCTTCGGAAGATTTTTGGCAGGCGTGACTGCGCCTACCTGAGTTTGCGGAACGGCCGAAGCCTTCAGCACATCCACGGACCAGTTGGCGTTGGCCGCGCCCGGATGAGTCGTGGCCGCGACGGAGATAACGTGACGCCCCGCGGAAGGCGAGCCGACGGTGCCTTCGCCCGGTCCTGAGTTGCCTGCGGAAGCCACCACGATGGTTCCCAGCAGAGCAGCATTGCTTGCCGCGACTGCCGTCGCATCGTCGGGACTGCCCGCGCCGCCGAGGCTCATGTTGATAACGTGCGCGATTGGCTTAGGCTGCAAGGTCAGGGTCGTGGGCGAGACGGCGTCCTCAATTCCCAGAATGGTAGAGGCGCTGACGCAGTTTCCAGTTCCCGTGCACACCTTGTAGCCCATGAGCTTAGCCTGCGGAGCTACGCCGTGTACGCGAATGTCGTCGGCTGTGCCGGGCAGGCCGTCCGGGCCGGGAGCCATCGCCAGATAACCTGCCGCGTTAGACGAAGCCGCAGAGCCGTGTCCGAAGTCGTCAATCAGACCGCCCGAAAACGACATGTAGTAGATGACTTTCTGATTTGAGTTGACGGCTGCCGTAGGCGGCGCAGTGCCAAGGCGCGGAGGCGTAGGGTCGCCGCCGAACATGGGGTGCTGCCACTCAATGCCCGTATCGAGCACGGCTATGTTAATGCCCTGCCCTTCGTAGCCTTCGCGGAAGTTATCGAACGGCGTCAGCTCCTGATACTGGCCATAGACCGCAGGAGCGTTGATGTACTTGACGCTATTGTTCAGGCTGATGCTCAAGACCGTGTTGGGGACTACGTGCTTGACCTGCGGCATAGACTCGATCGCCCTGGCGGCTGCCGGAGAGATGTTCAGCGTGATGCCGTTCATCACAAGATTGAAACGAAAATCGGCGCGGCCCACCGTCTGGCCTGCGAAGTCTTTGAGGTCAACGCCGTCAACGGTGTAGCTGATGCCCCGTGCCTTCAACTGCTCAAGGAACTGGTTCTGTTCGGCCGTGACGGAATTGCGGTAAGCCTGTAGCTGCTCATCGGAAACCTGCTGGCCGGACTTCTCAAGCTTTGCCTTCCAGACAGCGGCTGGGTCAGTCTTGAACTCTATAATGATGGAGCGTGCAATACCGGCGGCTTCTGTCCTGACTAAGCCGACGAGCATGGAATTTATAAGTGCCAGCATCATTACGAGCGCGCAGAAGGCCATTACGCGGCGTGCCGTGTGGCTGCGCCCGTGAACGCGCTGCGATCTCTCTTTATTGCTTGTCATTATCGATCTCCTGATGGTGTGATATTTTTTTTGCGACCGCCGCGCGTTCAGCTTTTCTTTCCAGCCCGGCCTATGAATCATTTCCCTCTGGCCGGAAATTCCCGCGTTGTCGCTTCCATCTTGAGAATAGAAAAGAGGGGTTGAGAAGACCTTGAGCTATCCTTGAGGTTTGGGGACTGAAAACTTGAGAAAAGGCGGAGGGGAAACTTAAGTTGCTGGCAGAGCGCAACTTAACCTGCCGCGCGGGAAATCTTTAGATGAGAGAAAAATTTTCGCCGCGCGGCCACGGGCGCGCCTTGAGCGTGCGCCGGGGAATCACTTTCAAACCATCTGTTGCCAGCTTTAATCCGAAGAATGATATAGTTGGCCTATGATGAGCGAACAAGAGGATGATAAATGGGCATTCAACGAGCGCGAATGTGTTCATCGCGGTAAGAACGCGCGCGGCGATTATTACACCGGAACAAACTACATCAAGGCCCTGCAGCGCCTTCCGGGGAGCGAGGCGATGAGGATGGCCGGCAAGGTGGGTGCGTTCTTCTGGGCGGACGCGCCTAAAACGAGAGTCTGGCTGTGCGAAGATTGTGCTGCCGAAATCGGTCTCTGAGGCCCGCGCCAGCCCTCACGCCCTGTTTGAGCTACCCTATGCCCATCCCTTAGCTAATGCATCTTGAAGGGGCCTCCCGCGGGCTCAGGCTCCAAGTCCGGACGCGTAGAATCCTGCAAGACCTCGTGCATCTCCAGCACATTCGCCTGTGGAAAAGCATCTTTCGGCAGGGTGCCAGACTGAGAATGTCCCTTGACGAACTCGTCGGAGCGAACCCAGTTGAGGAAATCCTCGCGGCTGCGCCAGACGGTGAAGACAACGTAAGGGTCGCCCTCGTTGACGGGACGCAAAACCTGATTTGAGATGAAGCCGGGCATCTTGTCCACGAGTTTAGCGCGCTCCTTGAATCTCTGTTCGAAGCGCTCGCGGTACTCATCCTTGACGTAGATACGATTGGCGACCGTTATCATTACAATCTCCTTTCCCATCATAATAGCACCATCCATCATTCGCTTTCCTGCTCGCTGCTTTAACCGCCCGGCGCAAGCCTCAAAACTGCCGGGCGCAGAATTGCCGATAATTCCCGGCTCGGCTATAATTCAATCCATATGGCGGGGTAGCTCAGCCGGTTAGAGCGTCGGATTCATAACCCGGAGGTCGGGAGTTCAAGTCTCCCCCCCGCTATTTCCTTCAACTCAGCAATATGCTTATCCCAGCTTACAGTCTGCTGAATAAATCTTGAAAAGGATTGAGTGGTTAGTATGCATGATTTGATTCATCGTCCGCGCAGGCTGAGGCGGCTGGCTCCCTTGCGTGCGCTGGTGCGCGAGACGCGGCTGGCGCGCGAAGATTTTGTTCTTCCTTTTTTCGTTTGCACGGGCGAGGGCGTGCGGCGCGAGGTGCCGTCGATGCCGGGCGTGCACAACCTCTCTGTGGATCAGGTGGCGCGGGAAGCTGCGGAGGCTTTTGACCTGGGGATACAGTCGGTGTTGCTCTTCGGGCTGCCGGAGAGGAAGGACGAGACGGCCACGGGGGCTTACTCAGAGAGCGGCATTGTGCAGCAGGCTATTCGCGCAATCCGGCGCACTGTGCCGGAGATGATTATCATCGCCGACACCTGCCTCTGTGAATACACATCGCACGGCCATTGCGGCGTGATACGCGAGGGCGAAGTCCTCAACGACGAGACGCTCTCGTTACTGGCGCGCACGGCCGTCAGCCAGGCCGAGGCGGGCGCCGACATCATCGCGCCGTCCGCCATGATGGACGGGCAGGTCTCGGCTATCAGGGAGGGACTGGACGAGGCGGGCTTCGAGCACCTGCCGATTATGTCTTACGCGGTCAAGTATGCTTCGGCCTTCTACGGCCCGTTTCGCGAGGCCGCGGACAGCGCGCCGGCTTTCGGCGACCGCCGCGCTTACCAGATGGACGCGGCCAACGCGCGCGAGGCCATGCGTGAAGCCGAGCTTGATTATGCGGAAGGCGCGGACATGCTGATGGTTAAGCCCGCCGTCGCATATCTGGACATACTGAAGGCCGTGCGCGACCGCTTCGACCTGCCTCTGGCGGCGTATCACGTGTCGGGCGAGTACGCGATGATAAAGGCAGCAGCCGCCCGGGGCTGGATAGACGAGGAACGCGCCATGATGGAGACTCTCACCAGCATCAAGCGCGCGGGTGCGGACATCATCATCACCTACTACGCACGCGAAGCCGTCAGAGCATTGACGAGCAGCAAGTGACGGGAAAGAGCAGTTTTCAGTTTTCAGTTTTAAGCCGGAAAGACCCGTTTGCTTTTTCTGAAAACTGAAAACTCAAAACTGAAAACTGTTCTTCTCACTATCTTATCTCTACTTCTATGGGTCTGGCTCCGCGCGAGTCGTAGCCTTCGGGCCAGTTGGAGATGTTGAGGCCGAAGGGATTTTTGGCTTCCGGGGTGACGGCAAAACGTATCTGAAGCGGTTGGCGGCGCGAGGCGCTGAGAAGAACCAGCCAGGAATCGACCTGCCATTCGCGCACTTCAGCCTGTCCCTTTGCTTCCACCGGCACTGACCGCGAGCCGCAGTTTCTGCCGTTGATGAAGAGCGTCACTTCCGTAGATATTCCAGCAGGCGCTACGTCGTGCGGCACGACGGGCTGCACGTGCGCTCGCACGGTTATCTTTCTCGCCCGCCCGCCCGATTCCGAAGGCGGCACTATGTATTCAAAGAAGCCCATCCCGTAGCCCCAGATGTAGCCCACGCCTCCGCCCAGCTTTTCAAAGCGACCCCTGACGGCCTGCTCCGGCTTGAATGTATAGAGCACGCCACCATTCTGAAGACGGCTCGCTTCCGGTTTCAGGCTCTCGTCGTTGGCCGGGCGCGTGAAGGCGAATTGATGCGGGATAAGATGGCGGCTCGCATCGAGAAGACGCGAGGGCGGCGGCCAGTCGTATTGAAGCTCCTGAAAGAGCGCCGCGCCGCGTCTTATCTCCGCGCGCAGGGCCGCGTCGCGCTCGGTCGTGTACGAGACGCCGTAGCCCCGTTTGGGGTCGGGCGTCAGTATCCAGTAGATTGCCCCGCCTATGCCTGCACGGGCGGACGATTCAAGGTAGGCGCGAAACCACTCGGCCTGAGAAAAGCCGTTGTAGCCTTCGGGGCCCATGCCGAACTCGCCCATCACGAGCGGCTTTCTTATGGAGTATGAAGCGGCCGCTCGATTGTCTATGAATCGCTTCATGGCTTCGGGCGAATCCACGAAGCTGTCCAGATCGTCGCGCGGGTAGTTGTGCACGTCGCAGAAATCAATCGCCGGCAGGCTGTGCTCTTCGAGCCACGCGCGCCGCTCCCAGGAGTTTCTGTAGCCCCAGGTGCCGGGCGTCACCAGATGATTCGCGTCCAGAGACTTGATGAAGGCGCTCATCTCGGCGACCCACGCGCGCCGCTCGTGCCAGCGATTCGTAGGGGCCTGCGCTTCGTTCATCAGCTCGTAGCTCATGATGGTAGGGTCTTCGCGGTAGAGACGGCCTGTCACAGTGTTGCGGCGCGTGACGATCTTCTCTACGTGCTCGCGGAAGAGCCTGCGCGCAGTTTCGTTCGTGTAGAAGAGCATGGCGCGCTCTACGTTTATGCCGAAGGGCTGGCGCTCGTCAGCGGCGTCCGTGATTCCGGCCCAGCGCAGGTACTGAGTGACACCGCCCGTGTCCCGCCACCAGTTGACCAGACAGAGCTGCACACGCAGATTATTGCGCTCGGCCTCGGCCAGCACCTTGTCCAGATGAACGAAAGCCTCTTCGTTCCACTCGCCGGGCTTGAACCTGAAGGGGTGCGTGCGCGGCCAGTCGTGACGGTCTCCGCCGACGGGGCCAACGTCAGCTTCGCCGCCTTCGCCGTAAGCCCAGACGCGTATCACCTTCAAACCGTCGCTTGCCGCGGCCCTCAGGGTCTCAGGCATACGCGCCCTGTCTTCGTCCTTGAACATGATCGCGACGTTCGCGCCCGCGAAACGAAAGGGGCGGCCGTCGACGAAAAAGCGGGCTCCCCGAGTGGTGACGAAGCCGCGCGGGGGCTGGCCTGAAGACGAGCGAAGCTGCGACGCAAAAAGAATCGCCGCGCCCAGCAGCAAAATGATGAACGCGGCGATTAAAAGCTTTCTCTTTCCCATTTGATAAAGAGCTTGAAGAAAATTTCGGCGGTAACCGGCGCGCGCCCCTATTCGGGATTCGTCAGCTTGATGAATCCCATAATCGCGCAGATGGAGCCGATTACGACGAAGAGATTAAAGAAAGCGCCGAAGTTAAGCACCATATCCGTGTTGTTCTGCACGACTATGAAGAGCGCCAGCAGGACAAATTGAAGATGGTAGATGAGCAGGCATATGGCAGCGTAAGTGAACCACCTGGCCGAAGGGCCGAAGGCGCGCGCCCTTTGAAAGCCGAGCACCATGGCTATCAGCCATCCGAGAGCGCCCGCGACGAGCAGTATCAGGAAGATTGGCTTGAAGTAGCCGGGTTCGTTGGCGCGTGTCTCGGATTGCAAGAGCAGCAAGAGCGAAGCTAGAAGCATTGCGTTTGGTTTCTCCTGAGGGTTTTCCTAAAGAAGCTCTGTTTTCGGGACGAGCAATCGAATGCGCCGCCTGCGCGCTCTTCGGAAAGCAAGTCTCGAAAAACGCAGACGGCGCAACTCTTATTCACGAGCGAGAGGAATCCGGCCACGAGTTCGAGTCATCCGAAGAGACCCTACGGCGCGGGCGTTTCCTCTATCTAACATGGCTCGTGGATGCAGATTTTCATAGGAGGGCACGGAACTGCCGCAATCGGCCCCGACGACGGCTACAAAGCACGTAGCTGAAGCCCGCCACTATTGCGTGATGTGGATCTCCTCCTCTTTGTTGACGCGACCTGCGAAAAAGATGACTCCGCAGATGACGGCTACGATCGCACCAACACCCGCGAGAATAGCATTGGTGGTTCCGCTTTGCGCTCCGGGAGTCTTCAGAAACACAACGAACTCGTAGATGGCAAAGATGGCTGCGGCGATACCTACGACCAAGCTTAGAATGTCTTTCAGGCTACTCATATTGAACCTCCGGCGTTCGCTTCTGTAATCGAGGATGATGACGCGTAAAGCCTTAAAGTGCCTGCGATACTGCTTTGGCGAAGAGAACGGTGTCGGGTGCAAATCCGCAGTCGAATCCTGAAAGGATACCTGCGCCGCTCTCTTATCTGTTTTTACGGGAGCATGTTAACGCTAAGGCGTGCAAAGGTAAAGAGCAAAGATGCGATTTTCGGGAATGGGCGGCAGCCCTGGGGCGCGGGCAGAGGGGCCCGGGCCTGCGCGCTCCACGCCTCGTCTTCACGCGGTTTTACGAGAGATAATGCGGCGGTCGCCCGCGCGTTGCGTGATGCGCTGGCGGTCTAAATACTCCAGCAGCGGAATCGCGTACTTGCGGGAGACGCCCGCCAAATCCTTGAAGGTTGCGACATCAATCAACCGTTCAGGAGCGTGCTCGTCCGCGTACAGCCTGAGCTTCTCAACGAGCCGGTCGAGCGCTTCGTGATGAAAGAGCAGTTCGGCGGAAACGCGAACGAGCTTGCCCGCGTCCAGAAGAAGTTGCAGAATCTTGCGCGCGTGCTCACGCGGAATCTTCTGCCGCGCGGCGCTGGCCAGCGCGTCTTCAAGCGCAGGGGCTTCGAGCCCGGCCTCTTTGTAGATCTCCTCCAGCCGCCCCTTGAGCGCCGCGTCCTCGTCCGACAAAGTCAGGCTGTGAGAGCTGTCGAGCACAAGGTCCTTGTCGGAGCGCAGCGCGCCACCGCTCTCCATGTGCGAGAGAACCGCGCGGAAGATCTCCGGCGGAAGATGAGCAAAGCGGCGCTCGCGCAGAGTTTCGCGCGAGAGGCCGCGCGAGAGCGGCTCTCGCAAGTGATGAGAGCGAACCTCTTCGAGCGCCCCCGCAGATAGCCGCTCAAAGCTTTTGCGCGCGAGGTAAACGCCTTCGGCCTCCACCACCACCGGCCCGGGCTCGCCCGCAGCCTCTTTCAAAACCTCTTCCAGAACCTCTATGCGCCAGCCCGTGCGTGCAAGCAGCTCTGCCGTGCGCATCCCGCGCTCCGCCGCGCTCTCTATGAAGGCAATCAGGCGCGCAGTCCTGTCTTCGCCCTTAAGCGCTTCGAGGCGCGAGCGCGTCTCATCATTCATGCGCCCGCGAGCCCGAGCAGCGTGAGGGTCTAGCACGCGCCCGCCCGCGACGGTAAGCTGCGGCGAGTAGGAGCGTATGATGAATCGCTCGCCCGAGACGCTGGCGACGGGCGATTCCAGCCGCAACTGTACGAAGCCGGACTGTCCGGGCTTAATCTCGCCCGCTTCGTCAAGCACGCGAAGGCGGGCCAGGACCTCTGCCGCTCCCAGGTGAACGCGCACGCGCGCGCGCGTGCGCAGAGCGCGCGGCGCATTCTCAAGCACGCTTAAGTAAGCATCTATAATCTGCGTGGGGCGCAGGATGCCGGCAGGCGCCAGCACCATGCCGCGCTCAATCTCACTGGTTTCGACTCCGCCGAGGTTGATGGCCGTGCGCTGCCCGGCCACGGCTCGCTCCACAGCTTTGCCGTGTACATGAAGGCCGCGCACGCGCACCTGCTTTCCGAGAGGCAAAAGCTCCATCTCGTGGCCTTCACTAATCTCGCCCGAGACGAGCGTGCCCGTGACGACCGCACCGAAGCCTCGCATGGCGAAGGCCCTGTCGACCGGCAGCCGCGAGCTGAATTCAGTTGAGCGGGCGGGAGCTTTCAGAGCGGCTTCGCGCAGCTCGCGCTTCAGCTCTTCCAGGCCCTCGCCCGTGCGGGAGCTGACGGCCAGCATAGGTGCGCCTTCTAGAAAAGAGCCGTTGACGAGTTCGGTCGCTTCAAGCTCCACGAGGCTCAGCAGCTCTTCGTCAACCGCGTCGCGCTTGGTGATGACGACAAGCCCCGCCTTAACGCCGAGTAGACGGCAGATGTCGAAGTGCTCCCGCGTCTGCGGCATGACGCCTTCGTCGGCGGCTATGACGAGCGCCACTAGATCTATGCCGTGCGCGCCGGCCAGCATGTTCTTGACGAAGCGCTCGTGTCCCGGCACGTCAACGAAGCTCAGGCGCACGTCTCCCAGGTCCAGCTCTGCGAACCCCAGGTCAATAGTAATGCCGCGCCGCTTCTCTTCCG
>DASVVZ010000149.1:0-6911 GCA_036389875.1 Pyrinomonadaceae bacterium | reverse complement strand
GAGGTCAGCTACATTGCAAGCGCGAATCCAGCCGGCTGTATCGTCGACCGCCACGCGCTCGACTGACCAGCGTCCTCTCTGAGCGCCCGCTGCTGCCAGGCCCGCGACCCCTTGATAGCAGTCCTCCGGAAGCACCACAACGGCGCCAGCCGAGAGTTGATCAAACACCGAGGCGATGGCGGCCAAGCCGGAGGCGAACGCCACCGATTTGCCGGACTCAAGCCCGCCGACGACTTCTTCGAGCGCTTCCCAGGTCGGAGTGCCACCATCGCGCGAGTAGTCGCGCCCCCCGCCGATGATGAAGTTCGACGCGGGGACGAGCGGCACGTTCAGCGGCGCGCCGGGCTCATCCGAGCGGCCTGCCGAGACGAGCCACGATTCCGGTTTGATTCCGGACGGGTGCTGCCCCATTCTTTCGAATACCTCCAGATAGCTTATTCTACAAAATAACTCTTTTCCGGAGTTGTCAGCTAGTCGTCATAACAGCTTCGGCTATCTTGCAGATGAGTCAATCATATTTATGCCCTAAGACCGAGGCCGTAGCGCTTACGGTGCTGGCTTTTCTTACTTGATTGAATCCAGAAACATGGCTTCCACTCGCGCGGCTATCTCTCTGGCTCTTTCAAGCAGGTCGTCGGCGCGGGAGCGGTGTTCCTGTGCGAACTCTTCATCCTCTATGCCCGCGGTGTTGACGAGCACGTTGTAGCGCGCGGAGGTGACGGCGGCCAGAGCCAGTTGCGCGCCCGTGGCCGCGTCGGAGAGCGCGTTAGGGTTGCCGATTTCCGCCAGGGTCTCAAGCAGCTCAAGCACCTGCACGGAGACGTGCGCGACTTCCAGGGGCACGGTAGCCGCGCCCTTCAGTGCCGCTTCAATCTCGCTCGCGCGGGCGAGTCTTTCATCCTCGGTCGTTTGCGGCATGCCGCGCGATTCCATGACGGCGGCGAAGCTCTCTGCGTCGTCGTGCGCCGCGACTTCGAGCCGCGCCCTGAGCGGCTTCAAATCACCGAGCGCCTCCTGCACCTCCCGTTCGACATCGCTGTACTTTTCTCTTCCGGCGGTGAGATTGCCAACCATCTCTCCGAGCGCGGCCCCGAGCGCTGCGGCCTGTGCCGCGGCAGCGCCTCCGCCCGGCGCGGGCTCGCCCTTCGCCACGTCTTCAGCGAACTCGCCCACGCTCTTCTCTTCACCCTTGGCGCGTACGGCGGCCTCTATACGATTCTCCAGCACTACGCCGTGCGCGAAGTTTTCTATCTGAAGAAAGTATTCGGCGGCGCGATCCAGCGCGGCCTGCGGGATGAGCCCGACTATCTCGCTTCCAGCCAATTGCACGCCGTAGCGAGCGGCCTCGCGCCTGACGGCTTCGAAGACGTGATGAAGCTGCGTCTTCTCGTAATCCACCAGGTTCATGGAGACCTGCACAATTCCGCGCGTAGAAAGCTCAAAGCCCAGAGCCTTCAGGTAGCGAAGGCCGCCGTCACGCCCTCTGACGGCCTTTGCCACGCGGCGCGCAATCGAGAGGTCGTCCGTTTGCAGGTTTATGTTGTAGGCAATGAGGAAGGGGCGCGCTCCGACAACCGTCGCGCCCGCGGTCGCATGTATGCGGCGCACGCCTACATCCGGGAAACGCCCGGCTATCTTTTCAATCTCTTCGCGCAGAAGCTCGAAGCCGCCGCGCCGCACGTCCTCAAGATTGACCCGCTCCGGCTTCAGGGCTGCGCGCTCGTAAAAGTAGACTGGGATGTTAAGCTCGCCCGCGATTCTCTCTCCGGCCTCGTGCGCCAGCCTCACGCAATCCTCCATGGTCACGCCACGCACAGGCACAAAGGGAAGAACGTCCGTCGCGCCCAGGCGCGGATGCTCGCCCCTGTGACGGGTGAGGTCGATCAGCTCGGACGCCATTCGCACGACGCGCACCGCGGCCTCTACGACCACATCTTCCGCAGCCACGAAGGTGATGACGGAGCGGTTGTGGTCGCCGTCCATGTGCATGTCCAGCACGACCGCGCCCTCCACGGATTCTATGGCCTGCGCCAGCCGCTCTATAGTCTCAAGGTTACGCCCCTCGCTGAAATTCGGCACGCATTCGACGATTCGTTCCACTCTTAAAAAGCCTCCGCTTCAGGGTAGAGATAAACCACTAAATAGCAGGCGCACGGCACGAAGGAAATCTCTTTTTCGTGCTGACTGGTGCGATTCAGTGGTTTATTCTTTTCATATAGGGCTTTCGGTTTGCGCGGGCTGCCCGGGCTTGTGCAGTTTGAAGACCGTGCCTCCCCTGGCCCGCTTTTTCCACGAGACTTCCGCCTCTATCAGGCTCGCGCGTGCGAGTATGTTCGAGAGCCCGCGGCCGCTTCTTTTACGCTTATTCTCTTTCGGGTCGAAGTCCCGCCCGTCGTCTTCCAGCTCAAGCAGAAAATCGTTGTCTTCACCGATTTTCACTTCGAGCCGCACGCTCTTCGCTCCCGAATGGCGGCAGATGTTGTTGATCGCCTCCTGCGCTATGCGGTAAATCTGCATGCGCTCGCCGGGCGCGAGCTTAATCTGCTCTTCCAAATCTTCGGGACAACGGAACTCGTACTCGAAGCGGCATTCGGCCGTCGCGTGCGCGACCGCGTTCGACAGAGCCCATTCGAGAGCGGCCGACAATCCGACGTTCTCCAGCACCGACGGGCTCAGGTCTTCGCAGATGCGTCGTATCTCCGTGGAGATGGCCTCTATCTCCGAGCGGAAGGCGGAAGGATCCAGGCGCGGGTGGCCGTTCTCGGCCTCCTTCGCGGGCAACTGGTCTGTCAGCAGTATCAGGTTCCTCAGGTCGGCCAGGGTCTGGTCGTGCAGGTCGCGCGCTATGCGCCGGCGCTCGCGCTCCGCCTGATTCGCCACCTGAAGGCGCGCGTCGGCAAGGTTGCGGTTCGCTTCCAGAAGTGCGCGGCTCGTGCGCGCCATACGGCGGTTCTGAAAGTATCCCCACGAAAGAGCTATGAGCGCGAGCATTAACAGCACGGCGAGCGCTGCCGTCGTCCAGGGGAACGGCGCGCCCGCGACCGAGAACTCGAAGCGCAGGGGCTCCGACGCAATCAGGTCGGCGTTGTAGGCCCGCGCCTCCACGCGATAGCGTCCGGGCTTGAGTCCCTCCATCATAAGCTGCGCGTCGCGCGAGAGCTTCTGCTTGACTAGACGGCCCGATTCGTCAAAGAGCATGAAGCCGTATTGAAACTGCTCGGGGAAAGTGCGGCTGCTTATGGCCTGCACGTCCAGCACCAGGCTGTTCTGAGGGTATTCTAGCCTTAAGCCTTCGCGCAGCTCTTCCGGCTGATGCACGCGCCGGCTGATGATGCGTGTGGGCGCAAGCGCGGGCGCAACCTGCCCCGGCTCGTAGCGGGCCAGCCCGCGACTAGTCCCCACCAGCAACCCGCGCGTCCCGTACTTCCAGCTTGAGACAAGAAGGGCGAAAGCGTTCTGTGAAGGCAGCCCCTGCTCCACGTCCTGCCTTGAGACTACAGCGCCGAAGCCGTCCGTGATAAGAGCCTTCAGGAGTCCTCTGCCTGAGGTCGCGCACCAGACGGCGCTCGCTTCATTCAAAGCTGGCACGACCCTGCGCACATCCAGCCCCGAAACGATGTTGACCAGCTTCCCGTCGCGCAGCGCGTAAAGGCCCTTCGCCGAAGCTATCCAGAAGAAATCGTTCCCGGCTCTTTGAATGTCCCAGACGGCTGCGCCCTTCAGAGCTTCCAGCCCAGGCATGGGCGCGACGCGTTGGCCGTCGAAGCGCAGCACGTCGCCGCCCGCAGTGCCTATCCAAAGCCACGCATCGCCGTCCGCATAGAGGCTCACGACCTGACGCGTAGACTGCGCAGGCGGGGCGCCGGCGGCGGGCCACAAAAGCGTGCGCCGCTTCTCGTCCACTCGCTCAACGCCGCGCCCGAAGCTCGCCGAGTAGCTGCGCCCTCGGAACTTCACCACCGAGCGCACGCTATCAACAGAGCTTCCTTCTATGCTCTCTCCTTCCACGGGAGTAAACGGCGTGTCGGCCGCGACCTTTAGCGCGTTCGCCTCGCTGACGAAGAGACCTACGGACGTGCCGACCAGCAGCCGCCCGTCGGCGCTCTCGTCAATCGTGTAGACAGCCTGGCGCGAGAGTTGACTGACAGGCGTCCAGCCGCTCCCCATGGCGTCCGCTATGAAGAGGCCGCGATTCGTGCCCGCGAGAAGGCGCCCGTCAGAAGCCTGATAGAGGTAGCGCACGAAGTTGCTCGCGCGCTCTTCGCTGATTGTCTCTATGCGCAGGGCGCTCCTGTCATAGCGGCAGACGCCTTTGTCCGTGCCGAACCAGACGACGCCTTCGCGGTCAACGAAGATGGCGTAGATTGTGTTGGAGCGCAGGCCGCCCGAAGTGTTCTCGAAAGTGAAACGCTCGCGGCCGGCGGAATTGTTGGGCTGATAATGATAGACGCCCTGCCCGCCGGTTCCTGTCCAGGCGCCTCCGGCGCCGTCGGGCGCAAGCGCCGTCACTGTTCCAAGCGCCTCACCGACCCGCACCGGGTGCAGCCCATCTTTCGACTGGTAAAGGCCGCTCTCGGCAGGCTTGGCGCGCGCGCCCATCCAGAGAGTCCCCTGCGCATCTCTTTCAAGCGCCTCTACGAAGTATGCACGCGGGCGGCTCTCAACTGCGCGCGCTCCGTCGGCATTAATCGTCAGAAGGCCGCGCGTGTGCGTGCCCGCTAAAATCTCCTCGTTGAAGCTTGAGAGGCTGGTTAGTTCCAGCGCCCCGCGACGCGTTTCATCGGCCGACTGTAGCGGCTCGTTCGGCATGGTCTTAACCGTCAATGAGCCGTCGCCGCCCGTCCGGCAATCGAAGACCAGGCCTTCGCTCGTGGCCAGCACAGCGCGGCCCGGCTGCGGGTTGATAATCGCCGTCACCGTCTTGCCTTCGGTCTCTTTGATGAGGCGAAGGCTCGCGCCCGTGTAGAGCGCCGCCCCCTCTTCCGTCCCTACCCAGAGCGTGCCAGCGGAATCTACGCGAAGCGCCAGCACGCGCGCTTCCTTCAAGCCTTCGGCCACTATGGCCTGCGTGCGGCGTCCGTCGTATCTGGCAAGCCCCGCGTCCGTGCCGAACCACATCACGCCGTCCGGCGTCTGCGCAATCGCACGCACGCGGTCTGACGGCAAACCATGAAAGAGCGTCACAGCGCCCCATTGATGAAGGTTGTTGGGCCTGAATATTTGCGCGTCCTCTGTGGCCTTCTGAGCCGGGGAGTTATAGAACGAGCTTAAGAGAAGAGCGCAGACCGCGAGCGGAATCAAACGATAGAGAAAGCACGAAGCCACGCGAAGCAGCACGAAATAAGGCTCTCTTTCGTGACGTTTCGCGTGGCTTCGTGGTTTGTACTTTCGGTCTCTTCTTTTCGTATGCGCCTTCATTCAGCACGTCAACGCTTGCTGCCGCCGCCGCCGCCTCGCCCCGTCTCTTCGTACAGGTACTTCTTGCGGTCGCGCTCAATCCAGCCTTCAAGCTCGCCTGCGGCCTTCTCAAGCTCGTCGCTGTTCAGGAGGCCGCGCCTCAGGGCTTCGAAGAAGGCGCGCGTGCGCGTGTTGTAGGCGAGCTTTTCGTATGCCTCGTGCGGCGTGCCTTCGGGCGTGAAAGCGAAGAGCTTTTCGTAGAGCGTCGCCAGACGGCTTTCGACGCCGCGCAGAGAGAGGCTGCACTTTCGCGCGATTGCCCAGTTGGACAACCCCAGCGCAAGGTAATAAAGAGCCTCCGCCTCGAACTCTGTTAAGAGCGGCCGCTTGAAGGAGTCCTTAAACGCGGGGTCAATCATGTCGGCTCCGTCCTCCAGCACGGCTGCGACAAAGCGCAGGAAACGGGATTCGGGATTGTTCTTGTGTATGAAGCCGTAAGCGGGCGGCGGCTCCACAGAGCGTATGATTTTTCTAATCTCGTTGATGTAAATCTCGTGCGGGAACTGCGTCCAGAAGATAATGCGCGCCCCCGGGTACTCGCGCCAGATGGCGCGCGCCGCCTTCACGCCCGACAATTGGGGCATCTGTATATCCAGCACGCAGAGCGACGGCCTGTGCTTCAAAGCAAGCTCGACCGTCTTCTCGCCGTCGCCCGCCTCAATCACGGGCGCGTGGCCGGAGAACTCACGCTCGAGAACCTCTTTGAGGTAATGGCGCTGCGCCACGTTGTCTTCGGCAATCAGAATTGACATAAAAGCTTCAGGGGCAAATCCTTCAAATGGGTATCGAAACCGGGACGAATCCTATCACTAATCCTTGCGGTCTAACATCTATTATCTCAGGCCGTCAATCAATGTGGATAGCCACAGGCGGCGCGGGCGGCAGGCTCGCTGCCCGTTTGTATGGCTGGCACGCACGCCTGCTGTTGGCCCCATCCTAAATTTCTCTCAAGCCCTTCTACGATAATCCGCCCTTAAGCAAGAGAAGATTCCCGACAAATTATCGTGCAAAGCCCACGGTGAACGCTGAAGGCCAAATTTTTAGAGGACGGGAGACCGAAACTGATGAAAATCGTATTGAGAAAAACTGTTCGTAGAATGGTGATGCTCCTTGTTGCTTTCTCGACTTTCATAGTGGGCTTTTTGGCCTTCTATTTTTACGCGGAGGCGGCCAGCTTCCTCTTCACGCCAAAACAACCTACTCCTGAAACGACACCAACACTCACGACCCGGATGGCCGCCCCGTCACTTTTGCCACCTCCCCTCACGCCTTATATGCCGGAGAATCAGACTACGAGCTCCGACCAGCCCGCCTGCCCGAGCTGCATTCAGGACGAACTCTGCGGCTTGTGCGAGCCGTTGACGGGCGAGTACGAGAATTATGAATACAGCTTCGCCCTGACGATTCCCGGCGAGTTGTTGGCGATGAAAGCTCCCGCCCCGGCAAAAGATTAC
>DASVVZ010000148.1:0-3156 GCA_036389875.1 Pyrinomonadaceae bacterium | reverse complement strand
CAGGCGGCGACCTTCGAGCGTCGCGCAGGGTTGCCGCAAGTCTTCGCCCACAGAATAGCGCAGGCCGTTTTGGAAATCGGTGAGGCGCGCGCGGGCGACCTGATAGTTGAGCTCGGGCCGGGCACTGGACAGATAGGCAGATGGTTCCACGAGAGAGCGCGCTATGTCGGGATAGACCTGTCAATAGGGATGCTCTGGGAGTTTCGCGCACGCTTGGACGGCGAGCTTAACCGGACAGCCCTGATTCACGCCGATGCACAATCGGTCTGGCCGGTCGCGGCGGGCTCGGTGCGGCTCGTCTTCAGCTCGCGCGCAGTTCACCTCCTGAACGAGCAGCACGTAGCCCGCGAGATGCTACGCGTCTCTCATGCGAATGGCGCGATGCTCATCGTCGGCCGCGTCCATAGAGAGCCGCAGAGCGTGCGGTCGCGCATGGCCAGAGAGATGAACCGGCTTATGCGGCGCAGGGGCTTCGAGGGGCGCGGGGGCTTGGGCCGTAACCGCAGGCTTTTTGAGGCATGCAGCCGTCTGGGGGCGAAGATTTTAGAGCCCGTAGAGGTAGCAAGCTGGGTGGTCGCCGCCAGCCCCCAAGCGTCGCTGGACTCGTGGCGCAGCCTGTCCAGCCTCGGCGGCATAGATGTCCCCGGACGCGCGCGCGAAGAGATTCTGGCGGAGCTTGAAAGCTGGGCCGGGCGAGAGTTCGGCGCTCTGGATAGAGAGTCTGAATCTGTGGAGACATACGTGCTCTATCCCGTCAGGTGCGTGAGCTGAAAAAGCGGAACTCAGAAGTCAGAATTCAGGATTCAGAATAAAAGCGCCGCCCGTCCTTCTTTATTCTGAATCCCGAGTCCTGAATTCCGACTCCTCTTTTTCTATCCTTTCGTTGCACTACATCCTGAAGGATTGCGAGCGCAAATTCGATGCAAGATGAACTTTTAACTGAACTCGGCAAATCGTTGCTCTCCGGCTCTCTGGACGACGAGCGGCTGATGGAGCGCACGGGCGAGCCCCTGCCCGTGCAGATACTGCCCGAAGCCAACGTGATTAAGATAGGCGGCCAGAGCTTTATAGACCGTGGGCGCGTGGCCGTCTTTCCCCTGATAGAAGAGATCGCCGAAAACCTTGGACGCCACAAGATGATTATCGGCACGGGCGCGGGCACTCGCGCGCGCCACGCCTACAGCGTTGGCATAGACCTGGGGCTCCCTACGGGCGTGCTCAGCGTGCTCGGCACCTTCGTCAGCATGCAGAACGCGCGCATGCTCAACTATCTTCTGGCCAAGTACGGCATCCCGTTCATAGAGCCCGCGCAGTTCGCACAGCTTCCGCACTATCTGGCGGAGCGCGGCGCGGTCATCTTCTTCGGCATGCCGCCATACGTCTTCTGGCACCAGAACCCGAGCGTGGGACGCATCCCGCCGCACCGCACGGATACGGGCAGCTACCTTGTCAGCGAAGTCTTCGGGACGCGCGCCATGATTTACATCAAGGACGAGCGAGGGCTCTACACGGCTGACCCCAAGAAGGAGCGGCACGCGCGCTTCATCCCGAAGATTACGCTCGCGGAATTGGAGGAGCTTGACCTGAAGGACGTGGTCGTCGAGCGCAGCGTGCTTGAGATGATGAAGAACGCGACTCATCGCCGCTCGATTCAAATCATCAACGGACTTGAGCGTGGCCTGCTGACGCGCGCGCTCGAAGGCGAGCACGTGGGCACGATCATCAGTGCGGATTAAAGGGAGAAGATTCCATTGACCGACTCAATCAGGAACGGGGACGGCCGCCATCATATTGAATCCATGCTGATGCGCGAGAGCCTGCTGGACAAGGACTTGCAGAAGGCCACGGAGTCGCCCGTCTATCGCATGCTGCCGGACGCTCACGTCGTCAAAATCGGCGGGCGCTCCATTCTGGACGCGGGCCGGGACATAGTCTATCCGGTCGTGGACGCGCTGGCCCACTGCCTGAAGACGAAGAAGCTCATCATCGGCACCGGAGGCGGCATACGCAGCCGCCACGTCTTCTCCATAGGCATTGACCTGGGCCTCCCCGTGGGAGTGCTGGCGCAACTGGCGATGGCCGACTCGCTCGGCAACGCGCACATACTCGGCACGCTGCTGTCGCCTCAGGGCGTAGTAGCCATCCCGCCGGAAATCTTCGGCCACCTCCTGCCGCTCTTTATACAGAGCGTGCCGGGCGTCATCTTCAACGGCGTGCCTCCCTACTCGCTCTGGGAACACCCGCCCGCGGTGGGGCGCATCCCGCCGCACCGCACGGACGCGGGCTCGTTTCTGCTGGCCGAATGCTTCGGCTGCCGGTCGGTGGTGCTGGTCAAGGACGTTGACGGGCTCTACGACCGAGACCCGCGCACAGGCAAGGGCGCAAGTTTCATAAAAGAGGTTAGCAGCGCGGAGCTCAGAGAGCGCCACCTTGAGACCCTCCCCTTCGACCGCGTTCTTATAGACCTGCTTGAGCACGCGCGCCTGGTGCGCTCATTTCAGATAGTCAACGGCCTACATCCTGAGCGCATCGAGGCGGCGCTCGAAGGCGAGCACGTGGGCACAATCGTTTACGCTTAAAGAAGCGCGCGGAACAGTTTCGGCCTCGCTTCCATTATCCCCGAAGTATCAGGAGATTAACGCCATGACGGGTGACCCCGCTCAGAATGATTTCAAAGAACCGCGAGAGATAATCCCGCTTCCCGCACCCGTGCTGGAGATGATGGCTTCGCGCGAGCATCGACTTCTGCATTCCATCTGGCACGGCTCGCGCAACATGTGGCTGGGATTGAAAGAGAGCCAGCGCAAGGAGATAACCAGGCTCGGGTGGGCTCCGCCGAGACCCTCCGCGACGCCGAGCGGCCCCCTGGTAGGCAACGGGTCAGGGGAGGATTTTCTCTTCATGCACCGGCAGATGATTATCATGGTCAACGCGGCGGCGAAGAAGGCCGGGGCCGACCCCATAAAGGGATGGACTAACATCCCGCCGCCCGAGTCCGACATAAACACGGACGGCTTTCAGGTGCCGCCCACTTGGATTGACCTTTCAGACCCGCTCTCGAATCGCAGGATAGCCGCGCTCAAGACGGACGTGTATTACTGGTCGCGCATGCGCTGGTGGGATAGAGAGTTCAAGAATCCGCAGTACCTTCGCCAG